>CAMODP010000057.1 GCA_946611445.1 uncultured Eubacterium sp. | reverse complement strand
GGCGGCGGCAACGTGGCCATGGACGCGGCCCGCACGGCGCTTCGCCTGGGCGCGGAAGTCCACATCATCTACCGCCGTTCCGAGGAAGAGCTCCCCGCCAGACGGGAAGAAGTGCATCATGCCAAGGAAGAAGGCGTGATCTTCGACCTGCTCTGCAATCCGGTTGAGATCCATGTCAATGAGGACGGCTGGGTCAGCGGCATCCGCTGCATCCGGATGGAGCTGGGCGAGCCGGATGCTTCCGGCAGAAGACGCCCCGTCCCGATTCCCGGCTCGGAGTTCGAGGTGGATGTTGATACCGTAATCATGTCGCTTGGAACTTCTCCGAACCCGCTGATCTCCTCCACGACAGACGGCCTGGACATCAATCGTCATAAATGCATCATCGCAGACGAGGAGAACGGCCAGACATCCCGCGAAGGCGTATTTGCGGGCGGCGACGCCGTTACGGGCGCTGCCACGGTTATCCTGGCCATGGGTGCCGGCAAGGCTGCCGCGAAGGGCATCCATGAGTACATCCAGAATAAAAAGTAAGACACAATAAAAAATGTCGGCGAATAAGGGATATTCCCTTCACAGGGAAGTCCCTTTTCTTATATTGATATGTATGGAACCGGCCGGATCAGGAGGTTTGGAAACTGCAGAAAAGCGAAAGAAGGAGACGCATTACGCTAATAGCATGGAAACATTTATTCTGGAAAAAGAAAATGGCCGGCAGACGGCATGTGTTAAGGAAATACCGGCGTCACTCAGAGGGATTGTAATTGCCATACATGGCTTTACCAGCAGTAAGGAGAGTCCGACGGTACAGCTTCTGCTGCAGCGGCTTCCTGCCGTAGGGCTGGGCGTCATCGGCATTGATCTGCCGGCTCACGGAAACAGTGTTTCCAGGGAGGAAGAACTGCGCATCGAGGCATGTATGGACAGCCTGCAGGCAGCGGAAGAGTATGCCTCTGCGCACTGCGGCGGGAAAGAGATTTTTTATTTTGCCTCCAGCTTTGGCGCGTACATAACATCTCTTTACATCAGCCAGCGGCCGCATAAGGGGCGAAGCGCGTTTTTCCGGAGTGCGGCGGTTAATATGCCGGATCTCTTTGCCATAGACAGAGATCATTTGTCTGATGCAGAAAGAAAAATGCTGAAAGAACTGGACGAGAAGGGATATATACAGCCGAGTCTGGATCTGGGAAGCCCTGTGAAAGTGACTGCGGCCATGCTGCAGGATCTGGCTGAAAACAATTTGTTTGAAAAATTTGATCCTGACCGGTATGGAAGACACAGGATTGCCATGGCGCATGGCGAGGAAGACAACGTCATAGATCCGAAGGCAGCCAGACGCTTTGCGCAGGAATTCCATATTCCGATTACCTTCTATAAAGGGGAAGGACATTCCCTGTCGATCCTGCCCGGAACGGCGGAAGCCGTCGTTCGCCAGGCCAGTCAGTGGTTCCTGCAGCAAGATGAGTGAATGCAGATTAAAAGGTTCGGCGGCGCAGGGCCGGCGGGGGAAAGGATGAAAAAAATACTGATTACAAATGATGACGGCATTCAGGCAGACGGACTCATACGTCTGGCGAAAGCGGCCCGGGCATTTGGGGAGGTATGGGTTGTGGCCCCGGACAGACAGAAAAGTGCTGCTGCCCACAGCATTACGCTCCACAGCCCTGTTGATGTGTGCCCCTGTGACTTCCCGGCAGAGGATGTACGCGCGTTCTCCTGTACCGGAACGCCCGCAGACTGTGTCCGGATCGGCATCCGGGCAATTCTCCCGGCAAAGCCGGATCTGGTGCTGGCCGGAATTAACTACGGATATAATGTGGGATCGGACATTCAGTATTCAGCCACGGCAGGAGGGGCATTCGAAGCGGCATTTCAGGGGATCACAGGCATTGCTTTTTCAGAAGATGCATCTTTCTGCCATGAGACGACGGATGTTTTTCTTCACAAAGTTCTGGAAGAGCTGGCTGATAAAAAACTCGATGAAGCACACATATGGAATGTTAATTTCCCCGGGTGCGCGGCAGATGAATGCCGGGGTATTCTGTACAACAGAACAGTTTCCCGCAGGGAAATATATGATGACAGCTATCAGGTGGTCGGTGAACTGCCTGGAGGAGGAACCCGATATATGGTGAACGGCAGGTACCAGGAGGAGGCAGAGCCGGAAACCGACTTCAGGGCAGTGCTTGATCACTATGTGTCAATCGGCACAGTGACGAATGTCGGATAAGCGCTGTTTCGGTGATCATTGTTCGTCAGATATTTCTGTAGAATTCGTAACTCTTCAGAACCAGGCCGCAGACGCGCCATTGGCGCTTCTGTCTGCGGCCAATATGGCTCTCGCCATATGGAATTTGAAAAAACAAGCCCCTTACAAGCGAGCTTGACGGTTCTGTTTTGTTCAAATGCCGCATGGTTCTGAACAGTTACTCGAATTCTTTCATATATGCATACACCTCCGCCCGGGATGCTCTGACAGGTCCGGGCTTTTCCATTTTCAGAGAGACGCAGGCTGTCGCGAACTGCAGGGATTCCTGCACGGACAGGCCTTTTGCGCGGCAGCCGAGATACGCGCCCATTGTGGTGTCGCCCCGCCCGGTCCGGCCGGACAGGTTTCTGGCCGTGATCGGGCAGGTATATATCTTCTCCCCGTCATACGCCAGTACTTCCGTATTGTGGGTGATGACGATCTCTTTTGCGCCCCAGTCATACAGCATCCGGGCCGCTTCCGCCCGGTTCTCTGTGCCGGTCAGGATTTTGGCTTCAGCCGCATCCGTCTTCAGAAAATCAAAATACGGCAGGAATTCCCGTTTTCTGTCCCAGTCATGGAAGTTCATGGCCCCGTTTTCGTTGTGCCGCAGGAATCCCTGAATATCTGCGGAAACCTTTCCCTTTTTTGCAAGCGCCGTGATCAGTTCCGGCGGAAAGTCACCGTACAGGAGGCCGGCCAGATGAAATATTCCGGCAGGCACATCCGGGATTTCAGACGGCAGCACCGGATCAGACTGTGCCAGACACTCTGCTTTGCGGGTCTCCCTGGTGGGTGTCGTGTATGTGTTCCGCATCAGGGTCGTTTTTTCCGAGGGGAGAATGCAGATGTGGCCGGCGTCTGTCTCAAAGGCATCCGTGATGTCAGCGTCTTCTGCATTGATTTTTACGGCGGAAAAGACATCCGCTTCCGCGGCCCTCACTGCAAAGGAGCAGAAAAAGACAGCGCCCCCCACGCCGCGGACAACGGTGCCGTCATAGTCTATGTTTTCATCCCTGCAGGCAGGGCCGATCAGCATTATATCATGATTCATAATGAGCCTCCTGTGTGTTGTTTGCTGATTGACATGCTCTGTTCACTATTTTACACCACAAAATATATTTTTCCAGTGTATATGATGTCGCGAATACGCTTTATAGGTGTATAATATTATTATAATACTTAACAGGAGGCTGCACCATGGAAGGTATCGAAAAAAATAAACGGCAGGAGCTCGGAAAGCTGCTGGAAAACCATACACAGGAGGAGGTCATGGCATTGATCCCGCAGTTTTCCGCCGTTGAGACAGGATGTTTCGCCGGACCGCAGGAATCGGAATGCGGGAAACAGGGAGAAACAGGCGCGCTGGTCTTCAATATCGAGCGCGGCGTCCATCTGGCGGAAACCATTGACTTTCTGAAGTACTGCCCTGAAATCCGGCCTTTTGACATCATTTTTGCAAACGAACTGGATGACGGTATGAAAAGATCCGGGGGCAGGCAGACGGCCAGGGAAATCGCAGAGGCCATCGGCATGAATTATGCCTGGGGACTGGAATTCATAGAACTGGCGGATCCGGACGAGCCAAAGGGGCTGCACGGCAATGCCGTCTTTTCCAGATATCCCATTGTATGGGCGGAAACATTCCGTCTGCCCGAAGAGAACAACTGGTATTTTGACAGGCAGAAACGCATCGGCGGACGCAATGCTGTTTTTGCAAAACTCGATGCCGGCGGCTGCGAAATCGGCGCAGTATCCATGCACCTGGAGAACCGGACAGACGGCGCCGGAAGAAGACGGCAGATACGCGCTATCCTGGATGAGGCTGAGCGGGTATTTGGAGGAATGCCTGTTCTGATGGGCGGCGACCTGAATACAAACACATTCGACGGCAGGTCTGTGCCTGCCATACAGTTTCTCTCTGACCACCCGGAACTCCTGGCAGACCAGATGGCCCATATAGAGGATTATGAGCCCTGTCTTCCGGATCTTCTGGCAAAAGGGTATGACTGGCAGGACTGCTCGCTCGACAGGGCCGCGCTGGCAGCGGGAGAGAGGAAGACAGACATCACCGGGACCAGGAGAAAACCGCTGCCGGACGGCACAGACATGCTCCTGCGGCTCGACTGGATCCTGCCTCGCGGCTTTACCGCGCTGGGTAACAGAACCATATCCACTCTGGCAAGAGACTGCGGTTTCGCGCCGGCCGGAAGCGCGCTGGCCTCATTCGGGGAAAAGGAGCTGTCGGATCATAATGCTGTGTGGGCATTGTTCAGACGCGGCTGACAGCGGTCACGGAATAGTGCACAGTCCGCGTGCGGGCCGGCTAAATGACATAGGGGAAGATGCACAAAAAAGAGAGGCAAAAGGGCTTGACCTTTATCACAGACAGACATATAATTAGATTTGTTGTTTGAACGCTTTAACACAACGCATAACTTTACAGGGAGGAGATCATTATGGGAAAAAGAATGAAAAAAATCATAGCAATGCTATCCGCAGGGCTCATGGCGACAGGTCTGATGGCGCCTGCGGCGTACGCTGACAAGGGCGATTCCATTACTGTCTACACCGCGTTCCCGGAGGCAGAGGTTGAATATTACTTCCAGCAGTTCGAAGAGGAAACTGGAATTAAGTGCAACTATATCCGTCTTTCCGCCGGTGAGATGCTTACCCGTATTGAGGCAGAGAAGGACAATCCGCAGGCTTCCCTGATGCTCGGCGGATCCACTGACAACTATATCGCGGCTGTCAATAAGGATCTTCTGGAGCCTTACCAGTCTCCGGCTCTGTCGGATACACCGGAAAACCTGCTTGATCCTACCGGGACATGGAATCCGATTTATGTAGGCTGCATCGCTTTTGCCTGCAATCAGGAGTGGTTTGAAGACAACGGTTATGACTATCCGACCAGCTGGGAAGACCTGCTGGATGAGAAATACGCCAACGAGGTAATCATGGCGCATCCGTCGACTTCCGGCACAGCCTACACGGTTCTGGCGACGCTGGTGCAGCTGATGGGAGAGGATGAGGCTTTTGACTACATTCAGAAGCTGACAGACAACATCGTTCAGTACACCAAGTCCGGAGCTGCGGCCCCGAATGCCGTTGCGCAGGGCGAGGCAGCCATTGCCATTACTTTCTCACATGACGGCCTGCAGCCCACTGCGGAAGGATTCCCGATCGCGCTTTCCTTCCCGGAGGACGGCACAGGATACGAAGTCGGCGCAGCGGCCCTGATCAAGGGCGGCCCGGAAGCCGAACAGGAAAACGCGAAAAAGTTTATCGACTGGATCTGCTCCACTGACGGACAGGACCTGTATGCCGAGAATGACAGCTTCCGCGTTCCCACCAATTCCAAGGCAGTCGTTGCAGACGGACTGGTCACGCTGGATTCTGTGAACTGCATCGAGTACGATGCCATGTGGGCAGCTGAAAACAAGAGCGATCTCTGCGGCAAGTTCGAAGAGAAGATCATCTCCGCTCCGGAAGAATAAAAGGCTGCTCCGGCAAAACACGACAGGCAGAATGACCCGTTGTGAAGCAAAGTAAAAGAGGGGGCTCTTCCGCCAGTGGAATGAGCCCTTTTTCCTTTCAGGTCTGCATGATTACAGGTATTCAGGAGGTTTCTCATGGCAAATGAGGCGGAGAGGAGCGGGCGGAGTATTGCCCGCGAAAAGAAGCGGAAGGAAACTCTGATGATGCTGCGGCAGCCGGTCCTGGCTGTAACGGTCGTCGCGGTTATCCTCCTTCTTCTCGTGTTTGTTGTATATCCGCTGGTTAAGGTGTTTGCCTTCAGCTTTTCCGATGAGGAAGGGCATTTTTCGGCGGCGAACCTGATCAGCATTCTTTCTACGAAGCGGTATCTGGCGACCATGGGCAGAACGTTGCTGCTCGGTCTGGTGGTCGCGCTGATCTCAACATTTATCGGGTATATCTTTGCCTATACGATTACCCGGACAAAAGCGCCCTGCAAGGGATTTCTGACGGCGATTGCCACACTGCCGATCCTGTCGCCGCCTTTTGTACTGTCGCTGTCCATGATTTTCCTGTTCGGCAAGCAGGGCCTGATCACGAAGACGCTGCTCGGCATCAAGGGAAATAACGTATACGGCGCGCCGGCGCTGATCGTGGTGCAGTGCATGTCGTTTTTCCCGATAGCGTACCTGACGCTGTCCGGCATTCTTTCTTCCATCGACGCTTCCGTAGAAGACGCGGCGTGCAATATGGGCGCCGGGCGCTGGAAGACATTCTGGAGCGTCACATTCCCGCTGTCTCTGCCGGGCGTGATCTCTGCCATTCTGCTGGTGTTCATCTCCTCCCTGGAGGATTTCTCAAACCCGGCCACCATAGGCGGTGATTTTACCACCCTTTCCATTGAGATCTATACGACGATCACCGGAAGCTATGATATGCGCAAAGGCGCGGCCCTGGCACTGCTTCTGCTGATACCGGCAGTGATCGCCTATCTGCTGAATAAATACTGGGTGAACAAGAAGAGTTTTGTGACGGTTACCGGCAAGCCCACGCAGGCCCGGAAGCTGATCGATGATCCGGGCGTAAAATGGCCGCTTTTCATCTTCTGCCTCCTGGTGGCGGGCGCAGTCATTCTTCTGTACGGAACCGTGTTCGTGGCCTCTTTTGTGAAGACCTGGGGCTATGATTTCTCCCTGACACTGATGCAGTATAAAAAGGCGCTGTCCTATGGCCTGGATTCTCTGAAGACATCCATGATGCTGGCATTTGTGTCGGCAGTGATCGGGGGCTTTCTGGGCATGGTTATCGCCTACATCACCGCAAAACGGCATTACTACGGCAAAACCTTTATTGAGATCGCGTCAGTGCTGATGTTCGCGGTTCCCGGCACGGTCCTCGGCATATCCTATATACTGGGATTCAACAAAAAACCCCTGGCTCTCACCGGTACGGCAGCCATCCTTGTGATCGTTTTCATATTCAGGAATATGCCGGTTGCCGTTGAGTCCGGCACAACGACCCTTCTGCAGATTGACAATTCCATCGAAGAAGCATCGACAATCCTCGGCGCGGACACGGGGTATTCCTTCCGGCGCATCACGCTTCCCATGCTGCGGAATGCTTTCTTCTCCGGACTGGTGTACTCATTTGTCAAAGCCATCACGGCTGTCAGCGCGGTCATTTTCCTGGTCTCTCCGCGGTGGAATGTGATTACAAGCAAAATCTACACGCTCTTTGACCAGGCGAAATACGGACAGGCCGCAGCGTTTGTCACGATGATGGTCGTCATTCTTCTGGTGTTCATCGGGATCTTTGACGGAGCGATCAAAGCTCTCCTGGCACCGAAATCGAAGATTCCGAAGGAAAGCGCAGCCAATCAGACACAGGAGGTCGCATAACTATGGCACAGGTAAGCAAGGACGCCACACAGTATGGCAAAAAAAGTTCTGACGTTATATTGAAGCAGGTGACAAAAATCTTTCAGCAGCCGGATACCGGCAAAGACTTTGTGGCAGTGGACCACATCGACCTGCATGTACATTCCGGGGAAATGGTCACGCTGCTCGGCCCGTCAGGCTGCGGAAAGACGACGACGCTCCGGATGATTTCCGGATTCGAGTACCCCTCCAGCGGCAGCGTGTTTATCGGCGACCGGGACGTGGCGAAGGTGCCTCCGAACAAGCGCGGGATTTCCATGGTGTTCCAGAGCTACGCGCTGTTTCCGCACATGAATATCTATGAGAATATTGCCTATGGTCTCCGCGTGGCCAGATGTCCGCAGGACGAGGTCGTGAAGAGAACGGACGCCGTGGTGGAGATGATGCAGCTTAAGGGCATGGAACGCCGTTTCCCGAACCAGCTTTCCGGCGGCCAGCAGCAGAGAGTCGCCCTGGCCCGTGCCGTCGTAATCGAACCTTCCGTGCTGCTGTTCGATGAGCCGCTGTCAAATCTGGACGCAAAGCTTCGTGAGACGATGCGCGATGACCTGCGCGCCCTGCAGAAGAGACTGGGCATCACGTCGCTGTATGTCACGCATGACCAGTCTGAAGCGATGGCAATCTCAGATAAAGTTGTCATCATGAAGAGCGGCGTGATCATGCAGGCAGGCTCTCCGACAGAGATCTATGAGCAGCCCGCGAACCGGTTCGTGGCCAATTTTATCGGAAAGGCAAACTTCATCGACGGCAGGCTGACAGAAAAAGCCGGCGGGAAGGCGACTGTGCAGGTCGGCGACAAGAAGGTGAGCGTCCCGAATCCGGGGGCAATGAACGACATTGACCTGAACGGAGACTGCTGCCTGTGCTTCCGGCCGGAGGGCGTGCAGCTGTCCGCAAAAGAGGGACAGTTCCCCGGAACCGTGTCCAGAGCGACGTATTACGGCGCAAAGATCGAATACGAAATCATGCTTGACGGACAGCCGGTCATCGTTGAGACGTATAATCCTCAGTTGACAGAGCGCTATAAGGAAGGCGATACTGTATATATGACGCTGATTGACGGAAGCGTTCGTGTGCTGAAATAAAACGCAGAGAATTAGGGGCCGCGCAGGACACATTCCGCGGCCCGCTTTCCTGCCCGCATTCAGTATGACAGACAGATGCCCAGAAGGAAATGGCCCACGCCTCTGCAGGCGGGGAGAAAACAAGCCTTCTCAGGAGGAGACAATATGACAGAACAAAGAGAGGTTTCCCTTCCCCGGATTATTGAGATCGTGACCGCGGCCCGCAGGTATTTTTTTGATGAGCAGATGCAGCGGGATGTCCATATGAAAGGTCCGGTTGATTTTGTGACAGAGGTGGATTTTCATGTGCAGGCATATCTGCAGGAGACTCTCAGACGCGCGTATCCGGATGTGCAGTTTATGGGTGAAGAGAAAGACAATGATGACATTGATTTTTCCGGCCGTGTCTGGATCCTGGATCCGGTGGACGGAACGGCAAATCTGGTGCATGACCTGCGCGCCAGTGCTGTTTCCCTGGGCTTGTATGAGAACGGCGAGGGGCTGCTGGGCGTGATCTACAATCCCTATACAGACGAGGTGTTCAGCGCGGTCAGAGGGGGAGGCGCTTTCCTGAACGGGAAGCCGATCCATGTGACAGACGCGCCGGACCTGGCGCACAGCATGGTAGTGGTAGGAACCAGCTCCAACCACCGGCAGCGGACGGCCTGGACCTTTGACTGCTTCCGGGAGATTTTTGACAAGAGCGAAGACATCCGCCTGGGCGGCAGCGCGGCGCTCAGCCTGGCTGACGTGGCCAGAGGCCGCTACGGAGCCCTGTTCCAGCGGTACCTGATGCCGTGGGACTATGCCGCCGGGAAGGTAATCATAGAAGAAGCCGGCGGCGTGACCGCCGATTTCTGCGGCGATCCGCTTTCATGCCGCAGCAACAGGCCGTCTACGGTCCTGGCTGCGGCAAATGAGACAATTCTGCGGGAGATGCAGAGCATTGTGAACCCGGATCATAAGCCTGCGGATATCTTTATCCGGGAAGAAGACTGTCTCTGAGAATCAGGCCGAGGCCCTTGAGAAGCAGGTCGTTGTCCAACGTGATGGCATGGCGGCAGAAGGGCGCAATGATCCTGCCCATGCCGCCGGTGGCGACAATCGTCGGGGGCTCTTCGCCGAGTTCTTCGATAAAATGATCAATGATGCCGTCAAGCTGTCCGGCGGATCCGTAAATCATTCCGCTCTTGATGGCATTGACGGTATCTTTTGCGATCGCGCGGTCCGGCGCGGAAAAGTCTACGGCCGGCAGCAGGGAAGTGTCCTGCAGAAGGCCTTTGAGGGCTGTGCCCGGGCCGGGCAGGATGCAGCCGCCGATGTAGGCGCCGCCGCGGGATACGACGGTAACTGTCGCGGCGGTGCCGATATCTATGATAATGGCGGGAAGGGGACAGTTGTCCCTGACAAAAACGGCGGTCGCCAGCAGATCGCCGGCAATGGCCTCTGCGGGCAGGCCGTTCATGTCGACCGGCAGGTTAATGACTGCGTTCTGCCCCAGGATAAAAGGCGTTTTCCCCGTCAGGATTTTGATGGCCCTGGAAACAGAAGCCGTCACCTCCGGCACGACGGAGGAGAGGACGGCATTTTCTATGCTGCCGGGGTCCATATCCTGCAGATCCATAACACTGCGGATTTCCGCCGCATATTCCCATGCGGTCTCATTTCTGTCCGTGCTGAGCTGCATTCTGCAGAGCACGTCGTTTTTTTCGCTCAGACATCCCAGAACAATATGTGTATTTCCTATATCAATGGCGAGAAACATCTATATGACCTCCTGTTATTCAT
>CAMODP010000056.1 GCA_946611445.1 uncultured Eubacterium sp. | reverse complement strand
TCCGTACGCCGGTCCCGTTTGCAATATCAAAGTATTTTATCTCAGAATAATTCATAACTGTCCCCAGATAAGCAGAATCTGTTTACAGATAGCTGCGGCAACATATGGCTGCATAGTCGATTATACCCGCGCAGAAGACCGGCAGCAAGACCTTTTGCGCGCAGGCCTGTTTGTATCCGGATTTGTGGACAACCCGTATTCCTTTGTGTCACTATTTTCTCCATAAAGGAGGTATTATATGAAACTGAGAAGATTGACAGGAACTTTCCTGACTATAGCGATAATTGCCTCTTCCGCTGCCGCAGGGAGCACGGCCGCATTGGTGAGTGTTCTCGGTTTCCTCTCAGAGGACGGTGAGGTCCGGATCACGCTGCAGGATCTGACCGCAGGGAATTACAAAGAAGAATGCTACCATGTCGATACAAATCTGGACGGTGTTGCGGATGACCAGGACGGTTACGGCGGACAGTATGATTTTTACATCATGTGCAGCGGCTCTTCCTATTCCTGCGGCACTGCGCTCCCGTATTTCGCGCAGAAGGAAGGCCTGGCAACGATCATCGGCACCAGACCGGGCGGCGGAGACTGTGGAGACTGTGTGGTGGGCTCTTTTGTAGACGCATACGGACGCTGCGCTGCGTACTCGGGCATGCTCACGCTGGGCGTGGAAGAAGACGGCTCCTTTGTGCCAGATGAAAAAGCTACCGTTCTTGACCTGAACATGATGCCGTCAATCTGGGATATCACGAATGTTCCGTGGTTCGATCCGGATGGGATCGCTGACGCGGTGCACCAGTACCAGGAGGGCGCGAAGGAGATCACTTACAATGACCTGACAGAGAAAGAAAAAATGACGGAATTCCTGATGAAACTGCTTGAACAATTGGAAAAGAACAAAGCAGCGGCTGACCAGGAAGCACAGGCGGCAGAAGAGGCACTGACAGAAGAGGCACCGGCAGAAGAGGCGCCGGCAGAAGAGGCGCCGGCAGAGGAAGAGCCGGCAGAAGAAGAGCCTTCAGAAGAAGCTGCATGACAGGACCGGATATACCCAGAAGGAGATGGCCCCCTCCTCTGTAGGTGGGGGGAAAATCAAGTCTTCTCAGGAGGAGTCCAATCTCCTTCTGAGTATGCCTCCGGCGGATGCCAGGGCTGCGCAGGGGAAAATTGTCAGCAGAGCTGACGCGCAGCCCGGCGCAAGTCCGGCAGAGCCGGACTTGAAAGTCAGACGCAAAAAGAAGGAGCAGGGTTTCCCCGGCTCCTTCTTCGTATAATGCTGTATGACCGATTCACAGGTGCTTATATCCGCTGTACATACACAGGATAAAGCCGACCATTGTAAGAATCGCGAAACGCTTATGCCACTTCATTATTACTTACCGAAGTAACGATCCAGCAGGCCCTTGAATGCCTTGCCGTGTCTGGCCTCGTCTCTTGCCATCTCATGCACGGTGTCATGGATCGCGTCGAGATTCAGGGCTTTGGCTCTCTTCGCCAGGTCGGTCTTGCCGGCGGTGGCGCCGTTCTCAGCCTCTACACGCATCTCCAGATTCTTCTTGGTGCTGTCCGTGACGACCTCGCCCAGAAGCTCCGCAAATTTCGCGGCATGCTCAGCCTCTTCATAAGCGGCTTTCTCCCAGTACAGGCCGATTTCCGGATATCCCTCGCGGAAAGCGACGCGGCTCATGGCCAGATACATGCCGACCTCAGAGCACTCGCCCTGGAAGTTGGAACGCAGATCATCCTTAATATCTTCCGGAACATCGGAAGCGACACCGACCACATGCTCTGCGGCCCAGCTCAGGCCCTCTTCCATCTCTACGAACTTTTCTGCCGGAACGCCGCAGACAGGGCATTTGGCCGGAGCGGCATCTCCCTCAACGATGGTTCCGCATACGGTACATCTCCATTTTTTCATAATAAATCCACCTTTCCTTTCCCAATCAGATGATTCATACGCCAAAAGTAGATTACGGATTGTTTCGCACTTCGTGCTTCCACAATCCTCCCGCCATTCGGACTTTCGTGTTGCTTTCGCACCACTTCGTCCTCATGTCGGGGCACGCCCCAAGTACTTTCACCCACCTGCAAGCAAGCTTGCGTGGGTTCAGTACTTTTGGCGTTGTAATCATCAGATTATAGAAATACAACTGACTGCTGCTGGTTCCGATTCTATTCTATTTCACTGTGTTAGTCAACCGCAACATGGGCGCCAGACCTTGACAAACCCAGAGATGTAGCGTATAAATAGCATATACTATGATTTCTTTTAGGAGGATGTTAAACCATGAACAAAACAGAACTTGTAGCAGCCATTGCTGATAAAACCGGACTTTCCAAAAAGGATTCTGAGGCCGCTGTGAAGGCCTTTGTTGATGTTGTATCCGGCGCCCTGAAGGATGGGGACAAGGTTCAGCTGGTAGGCTTCGGCACATTCGAAGTTTCCGAGAGAAGCGCCCGCACAGGCCGCAATCCGCAGACCGGCGAGGAGATCAAGATCGCTGCCTCCCGCACCCCCAGATTCAAAGCCGGCAAGGCTCTGAAGGACCTGGTAAAATAAAATATGCGGCTTGACAAGTATCTGAAGGTATCCAGACTCATCAAGAGGCGTACGGTTGCCAATGAGGCCTGTGATGCCGGGCGGGTACTGCTGAACGACAGGCCGGCCAGAGCATCCGCGCCGGTGAAAGCCGGGGACGTGATAGAGATCCAGTTCGGCACGCGGTCTGTCAGAGTAGAGGTCCTGGACGTGCAGGAGACTGTCAGGAAGGAGAATGCACAGGACCTGTTCAGGTACCTGTAACAGGGTGGGATGACATGCATCAGAACAGACGTACAATGATCGGAATAATCCTGGTGGTAGTCACCCTGATGACGGTTCTTCTGGTGATGAGCCGCAGAGTCAGCAGCAGGCTGGAAGCGGGTGAATCCCAGATCGCTGTCCTGACCGAACAGACACGGGCTGAGCGGCAGCGGACAGAGGACATCGGGCAGCTGCAGCAGAACATGCAGAGCGACGAGTACAAAGAACAGGTTGCGAAGGACAAACTCGGACTCGTCAGAGATGGCGAGATTATCTTCAAGGAATCAGACAAATAAGGAGGAGCCATATCCGGAGGCTGCCGGATATGGCTTCTCTTGTTCTGTGCGCGGCGGAAGAGGCAGGAGATGGCAGCAGATCTTGAAAGAAGGACAGAGGAATATATCAGGCGGCATCAGCTGCTGTCTGCAGGGGAGACTGTCTGCGCCGGATTTTCCGGCGGGGCGGATTCGCTCTGCCTCCTTCTGCTGCTTGCGGCACTGAGAAAGCGGCTGGGATTCCGGCTCTGCGCGGCACATGTCAATCACCATCTGCGGGGAGATGCCAGTGACGCGGACGAAGCCTTTGTCCGCGCAGTCTGCCGGTCGAATGACATTCCCCTGCGCGTCTTCCACTGCCGGGCCGATGAGGCGGCAGAACAGCTGCATTGCTCAGTTGAAGAGGCAGGGCGACTTCTCCGGCTGGAGGCATGGCGGCTCTGTATAGAACAGGACGGCGCCGAAAAGATCGCGCTGGCGCATCACAGAAATGACCAGGCAGAGACGCTTCTGTTCCGGGCTGCCAGAGGGACATCCCTGACAGGGCTGGCCGGCATCCGTCCGATACAGGTCATCCGGGTTCCGCAGGGAGAGACGACGGGCCTTCTCCTGCAGCTGCCGGCACAGGAAGGGACAGATGCACGGGGGACGGCAGGCATTACGCTCATCCGGCCGCTGCTGTGCGCGGGCCGAGAGGAAATAGAAGAATGGCTGCGGGAACGCGGCGCTGCCTGGCAGACAGACGCGACAAACCGGGAGGACATCTGTGCCCGGAACAGCATCCGGCATCAGGTTATCCCTTCTCTGGAGAGGCAGGTTAATACAGAGACTGTCCGCCATCTTGCGGATCTGGCGGAAGATGCGGACGAGACAGACCGCTTTCTGCAGGACGAAGCGAAACGCCGTGCGGGACAGTACCTGTCTGCGGCGCAGGATGCAGACGGGAACGCGGTGTTTATCCGTGAGACCCTGCGGGAAGAGCCCCCGGTTATGCAGAACAGGATTATGATGGAAGCAATCCGTATGGCCGCCGGCCCGGCCCGGGATGCCTGTCTCTCCCCGGTGTGGGAGGACGGCCTGCGCGACATGGGACGGGAACAGCTGCGGCAGCTGCGGCAGCTGCAGGCGATGCCTGCAGGGAAGGAGATGGCTCTTCCGCGCGGACTGCGTGCCGTAAGAGAGTATGACGGAATACGGCTGGGACGGAATCTGGGCACCGCAGGCAGAGAGAAGAGGGCGGAGGCCTCCTTCGCAGCATCGGAGAAAGGGGGACAGACGATCTTCCTTCCTGCTGCGGCAGAGCTTTCCGGAAAAGAAGAAGGCGCTGTGCTCCGGCTGGGTGAATGGACTTTCCGGGTCAGAGTGATTCCGGCAGAGCTGTGTCCCGCGCCGGTCCCGCAAAAAGAGTATACGAAATGGCTGGATTATGATAAAATAAACGAATGCCTGGTGCTGCGGTACAGACAGCCGGGAGACTGGCTGACCGTACGGGCAGACGGAGGCAGGAAAAAACTGAAAGACTATCTGATCGACAGCAGAATCCCGCGGCGGCAGAGAGACACGATCCCCCTGCTGGCTTCCGGCCCGGAGGTGTTCTGGGCTGTAGGGCACCGCATCAGCGAGAGGGCAAAGGTCGGCCCGGGCACGGAAAGAGTTCTGGAGATTACGGCAGCGCACAGACTGAAGACAGGAGAAGACAGATGAGTGATACGATCAGAGTGCTGGTAGAAGAAGAAAAGATAGACGCGCGGATCCGCGAACTCGGAGAGCAGATCAGCAGGGACTATGCCGGCAGGGAAGTCCATATGATCTGCATCCTGAAGGGCGGCGTGTTCTTCATGTGTGAGCTGGCAAAGCGGATCAGCGTGCCGGTCAGCATGGATTTTATGCAGGTGTCCAGTTACGGAGGCGGCACAAAAAGCAGCGGCATTGTGAAGATCATCAAGGATCTGGATGAGTCCATTGAAGATAAGCATGTGCTGATTGTTGAGGATATCATAGATTCCGGCCGCACACTGAGCTATCTGATCCCCGTCCTGCAGCAGCGCCGGCCGGCCCAGATCCGCCTCTGCACGCTGCTGGACAAGCCGGAGCGCAGGGAGGTCAGCAATGTAACGGTAGACTATACCGGCTTTGTCATTCCCAACGAGTTTGTCGTCGGATACGGGCTGGATTATGACCAGCGCTACCGGAATCTCCCGTACATAGGCGTGGTGGAGCCCGGAAGCAGCGGACAGGAAGAATGAAAGGAAGCGGCGGAAGCCGCAGGTGTTGAATCTTGGAAAACAGAAGAAGCTGGGGAGTCTATCTGCTGCTTATGGGGGCAGTCATTCTCCTGTTTTATGTATTGCCCGGAGTGCTGAAACCGGAAGGCCTGGTGTCAGCCTCTTCCTATGAGAAACTTCTGGAGGACGGTAAGGTCACAGAGGCGACGGTTCTGCAGAATGAGGAGGTGCCGACCGGAACGGTCAGCTATACGCTGCAGGACGGATCATCCGGGAAGGTATACGTCAGTGATGTGACGGAAGCCCAAAAGCAGCTGGAAAAACACGGTATTGAGTACACCGTCCAGAATGTATCCCATCAGGGCATGCTGGTGACGGTGATCCTTCCCGTGCTCATCGGCGTTGCCATGCTGGCGCTGTTTCTGACCTTTATGAACCGTTCCGCGGGCGGCGGCAGCAATGCCCGGATGATGGATTTCGGCCGCAGCCGGGCCAGGATGACAACAGACAGCCAGACGCGCTTCAGCGATGTGGCCGGCATGCAGGAGGAAAAAGAGGATCTGGTAGAGGTCGTGGACTTTCTGCGGGATCCGTCAAAGTACACGCAGGTGGGTGCCAGAATCCCCAAAGGCGTATTGCTCGAGGGAAGACCCGGCACAGGTAAGACACTTCTCGCGAAAGCGGTGGCAGGAGAGGCCGGGGTGCCGTTTTTCTCCATTTCCGGTTCGGATTTTGTAGAGATGTTCGTCGGTGTAGGAGCCTCCCGTGTCAGAGACCTCTTCGCGGATGCCAAGAAAAACGCGCCCTGCATCATTTTTATTGATGAAATCGATGCTGTCGGCAGACGGCGGGGCACCGGCATGGGCGGAGGCCATGACGAACGGGAGCAGACACTGAACCAGCTGCTGGTTGAGATGGACGGCTTCGGCGTCAATGAGGGCATCATCGTCATGGCGGCCACAAACCGCGTGGATATCCTGGACCCCGCCCTGCTGCGGCCGGGCCGGTTTGACCGCAAGGTCGTCGTGAGTCCGCCGGACGTGCGGGGCAGGGAAGAAATCCTGCACGTACACGCGCGCAACAAGCCGCTGTCAGATGATGTGGACCTCCGGCAGATCGCGCAGACAACGGCAGGCTTTACCGGCGCGGATCTCGAGAATCTGCTGAACGAAGCGGCCATCCGCGCCGCAAAGGCCGGAAGGAAATATATACAGCAGGCTGACATTCGGGAAGCCTTCATCCGGGTAGGCATAGGCACGGAGAAAAAGAGCCGCGTGATCTCTGACCGTGAGAAGAAGATCACCGCCTACCACGAAGCCGGACACGCGATCCTCTTCCATGTCCTGCCGGATATGGATCCCGTATATACGATATCCGTCATACCGACAGGCGTCGGGGCAGCGGGATACACCATGCCGCAGCCGGGCAATGACGAGATGTTTAATACACGCGGCAAGATGCTGCAGCAGATCACCGTGGACCTGGGAGGCCGGGTGGCGGAGGAACTGGTATTTGACGACATCACGACCGGCGCGTCACAGGACATTAAGCAGGCTACGGCTATAGCCAAGGCCATGGTTACCCGTTTCGGCATGTCGGAAAAGCTGGGTCTGGTCAACTACGGCGAAGACTCGGAAGAGGTCTTTATCGGCCGGGACTGGGGACACACGAAGTCGTACAGCGAGCGGATCGCGGCGGATATTGACGAAGAGGTGCGGACTATCATTGAAAAATGCCACAGCAGGGCGATGGAGCTGATTGAAAAACACAGGTATGTGCTGGAGGAATGTGCCCGGCAGCTTGTGGAAAAAGAAAAACTCAACAGGGCGGAGTTCGAAGCGATCTTTGAGGCGGAAGCGAGAATGCGCCCGGAACAGTGAAAACTGTACAAAACGGAAACGTTTACATGCTCAGATTTGTGCAGGATTTTGAAGATGAGTGTGATACTATACAAGCGTAAACCCCCAATACACCATATAGTTTTGCTACACCCATCAAGAGAATACCTTCTCGAAAAGGACAGCCTCGTATGAGACTGTCTTTCTCTTTTTATTCACAGTATAAGGAGACGGACATCTAATGGCAGATGACAGACACAGCCCGGACATGCTTCACTATTCCATACAGATGAGACCGCTGCTGAAGAAAAAAGCGCTCTACAGTGACGAGACAGAGATGTTCCGGTCGCCGATGGAGCCCAGCCCCGGCGACCTGGTGACCATTCGTTTCCGGACAGCCAGAAACAACGCGGACGCGGTCTATCTGTATCACAACGGCATCAGAATCCCACTGCAGCTCGAAGAAACAAGTGATGATTTTGATTACTACAGCGTCAGGGTCCTGGTCGGAAAAACGAAATATACGTACAGTTTCGAAGTGCGGCTGGGAAGCCTGAGCTGTTATTATGACAGACTGGGCGCCTCCCCTGCGCGGTCCGGGGATCACCCGTTCTGCATACTGCCCGGATTTTCCACGCCGGACTGGGCAAAAGGGGCCGTGATGTACCAGATCTTCGTCGACCGCTTCTGTGACGGGGATCCCTCCAACAACGTAGAGACAGATGAATACAGCTATATAGACAGCCATGTTCATGCTGTAGACGAGTGGCACCGCATGCCGGAGGCCATGGATGTCCGGAACTTCTACGGCGGCGACCTGCAGGGCGTTCTTGACAGACTGGACTACCTGTGTGATCTGGGCGTGCAGGTGCTCTATCTGAATCCGATCTTTGTCTCTCCTTCCAATCACAAGTATGATACGCAGGACTATGACTATGTAGACCCGCATTTTGGAAAAATCATTGCAGAAGATGAAGGCCTGCTCCCGCCGGACGACAATGATAACACGCATGCGGCAAAATATATCCGCCGCGTCACCGATTCCGAAAATCTGGAAGCCGGCAACGCGCTTCTGGCGGAGCTGATCCGTCAGGCCCATGAGCGGGGTATGAAGGTTATCCTGGACGGCGTTTTCAATCACTGCGGTTCTTTCAACAAGTGGATGGACAGGGAGCGGATCTACGAGAACCGGCCGGGATACGAGAAGGGCGCGTTTATCGCCGAAGACAGTCCGTATCACACGTTTTTCCGCTTTCTGGAGGACGGACAGTGGCCGTACAACAAAAAATATGACGGCTGGTGGGGCCATGCGACCCTGCCAAAGCTGAATTATGAGGACAGCGGCAGACTGCAGGAAGAAATTCTGCGGATTGCCAGAAAATGGGTTTCCCCGCCGTATAATGCAGACGGATGGAGACTGGATGTCGCGGCGGATGTCGGATATTCGGAAGACTTCAATCACTCCTTCTGGAAGAAATTCCGGCAGGCTGTCAAGGAAGTCAGGCCGGACGCCCTGATTCTGGCGGAGCATTACGGGGATCCGCGGGCGTGGCTGCAGGGAGATGAATGGGATACCGTCATGAATTATGACGCCTTTATGGAACCGGTATCCTGGTTCCTGACCGGAATGGAGAAGCACAGCGACTACAGCCGGGATGACCTGTACGGGAATGACGGCTATTTTGCCGAGATCATGGCCCGGCAGATGAGTGCCTTTTCCATGCCTTCCCTGCTGACGGCCATGAATGAGCTGGACAATCACGACCACTCCCGGTTCCTGACCCGGACAAACCGGCGGGCCGGAAGAGTACAGGATCTGGGCTCAGCGGCAGCCTCAGAAGACGTCAGCAAAGCCGTGCTGCAGGAAGCTGTCGTACTGCAGATGACATGGCCCGGCGCTCCGACGATCTATTACGGAGATGAAGCCGGGGTATGCGGTTTTACAGACCCGGACAGCCGCAGGACCTATCCCTGGGGATACGAAGACAAGGATCTGGTCGCTTTCTACAGGACAATTACATGGCTTCACCGAAATCATGAAGCGCTGCGCACCGGGTCCACGCTTTTACTCCACCACGAATGGAATCTGCTGGTATATGGCCGCTTCAACAGGGAAGAACAGCTCATTGTGGCGCTGAACAACAGGACGGAGGCATGCGACCTGCAGGCGGATATCTGGCCGGCAGGACTCTCGCGCATAGACGGCAGTACGGTACTGGACCGCATCTTTGCCTGCGGCCGGGACGGGTACTCGACCAACGTGGAAAAGATTGCCGCCCATACCGGCGTGCTGCAGATACACATGGAGCCGCAGAGCGCCGTGATCCTGCACCACAGGGAAGAAAAGATGCCGAAAAAAACAGAAGAGGAGAGAACACCGTTATGAAGAGAGACATCCGGATTGCAGATCTGTGTGCAGGCAGCGGCATGAAAGCAGCCGGCCTGATTACGGTACCGGGCACTTCCTATGAGCTGCCGCTGACCATCATCAACGGCGTGGAAGACGGAAAGATTTTTCTGGTGTCTGCCGGCGTGCACGGCTGTGAATATCCCGGGATACAGGCGACTGTCGAGCTGGCCCGGGAGCTGGATCCGTGCGCGGTCAGCGGGGCGGTTATATTTGTGCACGCCGTCAATGCGCCCGGCTTCTTCGGGCGCCGCGCCTATGTGTGCCCGGCAGATGAGGAGAGCAAAAACTTCAACCATATCTCACCCGGAAACAGAAACGGAACGACGGCGGAACGCGTCTCAGCCTTTTTCTTTACGGAAATCGTTCCGCAGTGTGACCTGCATCTGGACATACACAGCGGAGATATCGTGGAGGATCTGGAGGAATTCATTGCCGTATGCAATTCACCGGATCCGAAGGTGGTGGAGTACTGTACAGAGATCGCCCGGCATACCTCATTTACGCACAGAATCAATTCCCGCGGCAGAACGGAGCTGTACAATGCATCAGCCATTGACTGCAATGTGCCGGGACTCCTCTTTGAGCGGGGCGGTGCCGGCCGGGTGAAGCGGCATGAGATCGACCGCGACAAGGCAGATATCATAAGCATCTGCCGCTATATCGGCATTCTGGAAGGCGAACCCGTCGATAACACAGCTGCGCAGATTTTCTACCCCAGGCACCACTGGGGAGAAGCCGGGCACACCGGCCTGTTTTACAGGTTTGTAAAGACCGGGGATGAGATAAAGAAAGGGCAGAAGCTGGGAGAAATCCGGGATTTCTTCGGCAATCTTCTGGAGGAGATATTTGCCGAATTTGACGGACGGGTCAAGATCGCCAACAACACACTGGGCATCTCCGCCGGCGATGATACCTTCATGTACGGCAGCACGCGCTGAGCGGAAACGCCTTGCATTACCTTCTGAAATACAGTATAATCTGCTGTGTGCGGGACGGCTGTCCCGCACACCCATACGCCGGCGTGGCGGAACTGGCAGACGCCCGGGACTTAAAATCCCGTGGGTAGTGAT
>CAMODP010000055.1 GCA_946611445.1 uncultured Eubacterium sp. | reverse complement strand
CGTATCCCGGCTGCCCATAACCCGGCTGCCCGTACTGCTGCTGCGGATATCCCTGCGGCCCATAGCCCGGCTGCCCGTACTGCTGCTGCGGATAACTGCCGGCGCTAGGCTGCCGGTAAGGCATATTTGCTGCAGCACCGCGGTTATACCCCATATCCGGATGATTATAAGCTGTTCCCGGTTGGTTATAGGCTGTTTCCGGGCGGTTATATGCTGTACCGCCGAAGTAATCAACTGCATCGGGATAGTTATATGCCGTACCCGGCTGGTTATATGCCGCACACGGCTGGTTATATGCCGTAACCGGCTGGTTATATGCCGTCAGGCCCTGCTGACTGCCGTCCGCCTCATCAGGCTGGCAGGATGTTTCATATTTTTCATATCCCGCCGGCACGCTGAAACGGAGGTCATCATATTTCGTCTCGTTCCGGCTGTTCTCTGTGCTCATCTTGTACTGCCTGTATCCTCTTCCATGCCTGCAGCTGCTCCCGCAAAGACTTGCGCAGCCGCTTTCTTGTCAGTTCCATTATATCCAGTCTGGTTATGTCGATCACCGTCGCCGGATTCGGATCGGGCGCCAGATACTCCCGCATGAGGGCGATCAGTTCCTGTCTCTCGCTGTCATCCTTCATGCTGATAAAATCGATCAGGATCGTTCCGGAGAGCTGGCGGAGCCGGATCTGCGCAGCGATTTCCGCAGCCGCCTCCCGGTTGATCAGCGCCCTCGTCTCCCGGGCATTCTTTTTTCCTGCATACCGGCCGGTATTCACATCTATGGCGACAAAAGCTTCCGTCTGCTCTATGACAACCGAGCCTCCGGAATGCAGGTGAACCACTCTGGCCGTCAGTTCCGTCAGCAGTGTCGTCATGTTGTAGAGCTTATACAGGGGCAGCAGTCTGTCCTCATAGAGGCGCAGTTCTTCCTCGCCCGGCACTCTTCCGCTGTCATGCAGCCAGATGGCGGCAATTCTGTCATAGATCTCCGGATCATCTGTCGTAATGCCGTTAAGCTCATCTCTCACGCAGCGCTGCAGCATCTGCATCCATTCTTCATCCGGCTCTCTCAGACAGGAAAAGCAGGTGCGCTTTGTCCCATACAGCTGTACATCCAGCAGCTGCGTTTCCAGGGCAAAATATTCCTCGCGGATTTCTTCCTCTGATGCTGTCCCGGCCGCTGTTCTGGCCGTCACGCCTGTCTCCGGCGCGGCAATGCCATGCAGAATCCTCTGCAGGCGTTTTCTGTCCTCCAGCCCGAGCTTTTTGGAAAAAGAACATCCCCGGCCGCCGGCATGCAGTACCAGAAAACGTCCCGGAAAGGACAGCTTCGTCGTCAGCCGCGGCAGCTTCTCCTTCACGTCCTCTCTCTCGACCTGTACCAGCAGTTCGTCGCCGGCTTTGTACATGTGCCCTTCCGGCAGCGGCAGAAAAGCAAGGCGGTCCGGCATGATCCGGACAAAAGCAGCCGAAAGATTCTTCTGGATGGAATCGATCTTTCCCAGATAGATGCCTCCCAGAAGGGACGGATGACTGCGGGATGCCACGGACAAGTCCACCGGCCTGCCGTTCTCTGTCAGCAGCGTAACGCGGCAGTCCTCTTCTCCGATCGGCATATTGGCTATGACCAGCTTCTTATACACGTTGTACTCCCACTGCATCCAACGGCAGATATCTCACGCCCGCGCCATCCGGCACGGCTGTCAGAATTTCGTCCCGGTTTATGCGGATTGAAAAAGGCGCAAACCCTTCTTTTCCCGCAAACGCGGCCAGGCTCTCCATGACCAGTTCCGGCTTCAGGTTCTGTACGCTGCCCGCTGACAGCCGCATATGAATGGCCCTTTCGTCAGCGCGGACAGAGAGAATCCAGGGACGGATGTCCGTCATCTCTTCTTTTCTCTTCGTTTTGCGCATGACCTCTATGACCGGCTGCTCCAGATACCGGCGGATGCAGTCTTCAGAAAAGCCCGCCTCTTCCGGAGACAGCAGCGGACAGCCGTCATACGAATCGTCACGCAATACTGCCCGGGAAAGCCCTGATTCATGCTGCGCTTCCGCACAACCTGTGCCAGTCTCTGCCTCATATCCGCATTTTCTGTCATCCGGCAGCGGAAAAATCACGCTGTAGTCCGCCGCTGCCACCTGTGACATGCCTTTTGAGGATTTTTCTTCCGGTATCTCACAGACAGACAGGACAGAAAATCCCTCTGCCATCTGCCCGTTCAGACGGCGGCAGATCTCCTCCGGCGGCATCTCTTCCCGCAGATCCAGGTCAAAATATTCGCCGGTACTGGTCTTGCCGACGCCCAGCGGCGCCGCAAAGGACATCAGCATGTGCGGGCTGAACCCTCCGGATAGCGCATAGGGGATTTCCGCACGGCGCAGCGCCTTCTGGAAATATCGCATCACATCCAGATGGCCTATGAATTTCATGGCGCCTGTCTTCGAGAATTTCACACGTATTCTCATCCGGCACCTCCTGTCTCCAGCGGGCTGGCAGTCTCTCTGCCACGCATGCTCTCAGCTTTTTCTCCACTCAGGCAGACGCTGCTTTTTTCTTCCGGGCATATACCGGCATTTTTCTCCAGGCACACGCCGGTTTTTTCCTCCAGGCAGACGCCGCCTCCGTACGGACGGCAGCCGCAGCCGCTGCAGGACTGGCGGCAGTTCGGCGTAACCCTGCCCTCCTTCGCCCGGTTCCATTCCCGGATCAGGAATGCTTTCGTCACGCCCATGTCGAGGAAATCCCAGGGCAGCAGCTCATCTGTGCTGCGCTCTCTGGCTGTATAGAAATACGGATCCAGACCGCAGGCCTTGAAAGCCTCCTGCCAGGTTTCCGCCGAGAAGAATTCACTCCAGGCATCGTAGAGGGCGCCGTGACGATATGCATATTCGATCGCATCCGCCAGTCTCCGGTCGCCCCTGGCCAGTACGCCCTCCAGCACGGATACATCCGCCTCATGCCAGGTATAGCGGATGCTCTTCTGGTTGAGCTGCGCGCGCACCTCGGAAAGAACCGTGTGCGCCTTGTCCAGGAACTCCTCTTCGCGGTTCATCGGCGCCCACTGGAATGGCGTGAACGGCTTCGGCACAAAGAAACTGCTGCTGGCCGTAATGGCGACCTTGCCGTGCCTTTTTTCCTTCGGCACAGTGTCATAATAGCACTCGGCGATCTTTTCGCAGAGGTGCGCGATTCCCCGGATGTCCTCCTCCGTCTCTCCCGGGAGGCCCAGCATGAAATACAGCTTCACCTTGTTCCAGCCGCCGGTAAAGGCTTCTGCGGCGCCGCCGAGAATATCCTCCTCGGTCAGGCCCTTGTTGATCACATCGCGCATGCGCTGCGTGCCGGCCTCCGGCGCGAAGGTCAGGCTGCTTTTTTTCACATCCTGCACCTTGGACATGACATCCAGCGAAAAGGCGTCAATCCGCAGGGACGGCAGGGAAATGTTTATCCCTTTCTCCTTGCAGATGCTGATCAGGTATACCAGCAGATCGTTCAGATCGTTGTAATCGCTGCTGCTCAGTGAAGTAAGGGAGATTTCCTCATATCCCGTGCCGGCCAGCATACGCTCCGCCAGCCCCTTCAGGCGCTCCAGATGCTTTTCGCGCAGCGGACGGTAGATCATGCCTGCCTGACAGAACCTGCAGCCGCGGATGCAGCCGCGCTGGATCTCCAGCGTTACGCGGTCCTGGGTTGCCTTCAGATAGGGAACCACCGGCTTTTCCGGATACGGCGCCGCGTCAAAGTCCATCACCAGCTGCCTGCTGACAGTTGCAGGGACAGCGGGATCCGTCGGATGAAAATCCGCCAGCGTGCCGTCCTCATGGTATGTACAGGCGTAGAACTGCGGAACATAGATGCCCGGCAGCTGCGCCGCCTCCAGGAGAAAAGCACGGCGGCTCGTCTTCCAGCGGCCGCGGGCGGCACGATGCTTCCGGTAGAGCTTCAGCAGGTCATCATAGACCACCTCGCCCTCACCGATATAGAACATATCAAAAAAAGCGGCGATCGGTTCCGGATTGCACACACAGGGGCCCCCGCCGATCACGATCGGGTCCTCCTCAGAGCGTTCCTCCGCGCGCAGCGGAATGCCCGCCAGCTCCAGAATCTGCAGAATATTGGCATAGCACATTTCATACTGAATCGTGATGCCCAGAAAATCAAAGTTCTTTACCGGATCCTGCGATTCCAGCGCAAACAGCGGGATCTTCCTCTCCCGCATGATCTGGTCCAGATCCTTCCACGGAGAATACACCCGTTCACACCAGACATCCTCATACCGGTTGAACATGTCATACAGAATCTGGATTCCCAGATGCGACATGCCTATCTCATAGACATCCGGAAAGCACATGGCAATCCGGATCATATCCGCATCCGGCCGTTTCACGACAGCATTCCATTCACTGCCGATATATCTCTCAGGTTTCTCGATACGCAGCAGTATCTCGTCTCCCAAAGCGAGTTTTCGCATGTAATATCCTCTGCTTTTCATTTGTTATCTTTTATCACACAGGAAATTCTATCGTATTTACCGTGAAAATTCAATGGTTACAATCTTGACATTTAGTTGGCGTCTTTAGATAATGAAAACGTTAATTCCTGCAGAAAGGATAAAAAAATGAAATTCTACTACCCTGTCGTTATCAGAAAGCAGCCGGACAACACATGGTACGGCTTTTTCCCGGATCTGGCTATGTGCGAGGTAACCGGAGAATCGGAGGAAGATGTGCTGGACCGCGCGGTCGACGCGGCCTGGACATGGATTGATCTGGAACTGTCCGAAGAAGATCCGAAGCTGCCCGCCGCCACGGATCCGGTTGACATCCCTGTCAGGGAGAATGAGCAGGTGCGGGAAATCCTGGTGAATTACCGCATGACAGACGGCTGGGAGGAGTGAAAAGCTGCGCAGCCGGCAGCTTATTCCGACTTGACGTTCGCTATAGCGTACGCAGTAAAGAAATTACGAAGAAGCGTTTCCCCTGCTCTTCAGCTGTGCCACCGCGCCCTCTGCAGGCAGTATGGCATTTCCAGATGACAGGATGCCAGCAGCTCTTCGTCTGTCAGGATATCCCTGGCGCTGCCGTCCGCCCGGATGGTATGTCCATCCATGAGAATTACCCGGTCGCAGGTTTCCATGATCATGTCCAGATCATGCGACGCGATGACCCTGGTCTCCGTCATCTCGTTCAGAATCTCAATCAGCCTGCGCCGGTTGCAGGGATCCAGCGTGATCGACGGTTCATCCAGCAGGATGATTTCCGGCTCCATCGTCAGGATCGTCGCAATGCCTGCCATTCTTTTTTCGCCTCCCGACATCCGGATCGTCTGTTTGGTCCTGAGGTGTTCTATGTCCAGACGTTCCAGGGCCCTGTCAATCCTTCTCTCCGTCTCTTCTGCGCTGCACCCGTAGTTTCTGGGACCGAAAGCCAGATCATCATATACCGTAGGCATAAAAAGCTGGCTGTCCGGATCCTGAAAAACAAAGCCGACTTTTTTACGTACCGAAGGCAGGTTTTTCTTTTCGACCTCCATCCCGCAGATCTGTACGCTGCCCTCATGGGGGAGAAGTCCTGTCAGTATTTTCAGAAGTGTGGATTTTCCCGCGCCGTTTGCGCCGATCAGTCCCACAGCCTCTCCATCCCTGATCCCGACAGAAATCCCGGACAGCACCGGCGTATCATTAACATAAGAAAACCCGGCATTATTCAGTTCGATTGCATACTCTGTCATCATGCAAAAATACCTCCCAGAAAAGCCGCAAGGTTGAACAAACGCAGAAACAGGATCGCCGCTATCCCGATCACAAGCACTGCCGTATCCGTCCGCCGCCAGGGCATCACACCGGCGTAATAAAAAGAGCCGTGAAATCCGCGCAGCTGCATACCCGCAAAGAGCGTCTCCGCCCTGTCCATGCTTCTGAGCAGCAGCTGGCCCACAAAGGATCCCCACGCAGAATGATGTATGCCCTTCTGCCCCGGCGCCCGCAGGGAATATGCGTTCATCATCGTGCCTGCCTCCCTGAGCATCAGGGAAATATACCGATAGGTGATCAGCATCTGCGTCACCAGAATTTCCGGCACGTGCAGCAGCCGCAGCGCATAGCATATCTTTTCTATGCCGGTCGTCGCTATGAGCAGAAATGATGCCATAAGCGCAAAGACACCTTTCAGCATCAGCGTCAGGAAAGAGAGCATCCCGGCAGATACCGTAAGCCCTCCCAGCACAAGCGCAGGCCTGCGGTCCAGAACCGGGTTCCAGATGCCGACGGCACAGACCAGCGGCAGGATAAAGCGCAGACGGTAAAAACAGGTCCGCACCGGTATGCGGCTGATCTGGAAGGTCAGCACAGGCAGCAGCACCATGGCGGTCAGGCCGGTAAATGTGTTTCCGGGAAAGGAAATGACGGCTGCAATATACGCAACCGCCAGAATCAGTTTTACGAGAGGATGCAGCCGGTGGACCGGCGTGTTCATACCTGCCAGTTCATCCAGGCCGGCCATCTCCAGCATGGCTTTTGTCATTGTGTTCATAGTAATGTATCCTTTTATGCACTCTTCCTCTCTACCGCGCGGCCTGTCCGCCCCGGCCGGAACCCTTCCGCCGGAAAAATCCGCCTGCCAGACAGATCAGGACTGCCGCCAGGGCTACGATCGCCGAACCGACCACGCCGGAAACCGATGTGCCGGCAGGATTTTCCGCATCACCCGCAAACGCGTAGTCCGGCAGGAAGGAGGTCTTCTCCTGTATGCGCCCCGCAGTGTCGGCAGCGCCGCTTTCAATGCCGAAGGCCTCCTCATCCAGGCCCATATTGGCGGAATACCCTTCCTCTTCATTGCCGAACAGGGACCACTCCAGTCCGTCCGGATGGCTGCTGGCAAACTGGGAACCGATGCCGCCCACCAGCAGGGCTGCCACTGCCAGGATAATAACCGCCGTTTTCAACGGCATTCCTGCCTCTTTCTTCTCTTCTTTTCCGACAACCTCCAGCAGCTCCGGCCGTGACGCGTACACAAACAGCAGAACCGCCGCCGTGATACAGCCCTCGATGAGGCCGATGCCGAGGTGTATCGGCTGCATCAGCGCCAGGAAAGCACCGAACGGAAGTTCCGAAATCCCGGACGCATAGGTCTCAATGCAGACAGACAGAGCACCCAGCTGGAGTGTGAGGACACAGCCCAGAACAGACGCCAGTATCAGGCGGAACCGCGTATTGGCGAATTTTGCCCGCATGATCGGACGGTAAATCAGATAATAGCCCACAAAGCAGCCGTAAAAAGCCATATTCCATATGTTCGCCCCCAGCGCCATCAGGCCGCCGTCCGCGAAAAAGAGGCACTGTATGGCGAGAACGACAATCATGGACAGAAATCCCGCATACGGACCCAGGATCGCCGAAAGCATCATGCCGCCGCAGAGGTGCCCGCTGGACCCCGTGCCGGGGATCGTGTAATTGATCATCTGTCCGGCAAAGACAAAGGCCGCCATCACGCCCATCACCGGCAGCTTCTCCGGCTCATAATCAATCCGCAGTTTTTTTACCGAAATACCTGCCGCCACAGTCGTCGCAGCATACATGGTAGCCGCCGTCGCGGGGGACAGCAGCGCGTCCGCCATATGCATGAATACATCCTCCGTCTTACAGACAAGTCTGCAATGTCATCATCAACTGTTCTTCTTTTTCGGATTGTATCATGTCTGACAGGCGGCCGTAAGCCCACCCCGGGGATATTCGAAACGTGAAAGGGGACAATTCCGGAGTCTTGACGTCAAATATGATATTGCAAAATAAATAGTGACTGCGGGCTTCGGGCCATGTTATGATCATGTTATGAGAAAGGCCACACACTCCGCAGGAGGTTATCATATGTATGGAAGAAACTTTGAACTGAATGAGAATACGCTGTCCATCATCGAGGAGATTGGCGGACATATGCCCGGGGGATTCTTTATCTACAGGGCTGACGCGCCGGAAGAACTGATCTACACGAACAAGGCTGTGTATGACATCTACGGATGCAGCAGTCCGGAGGAGTTCAAAGCTCTCACCGGAAATACCTTCCGGGGTATGGTGCATCCGGATGATTATGCCAGGATTACGTCTTCCATCATCCATCAGATCAACACCAGCGATGAGCAGATGGATTATACAGAATACCGTATAATCCGGAAGGATGGCGCGGTCCGCTGGGTGGATGACTACGGTCATTTTGCGGAAACCAGGGCCTATGGCGGGATCTATGTCGTGTTCATCTCCGACATAACGGATAAAAAACTGCAGCAGGAAACCGACACTGCCACAAGGGACGCTGTGATCTCCACGCTGACGACTGCCTATAACACTGTATACCTGATCAACGATGTGGTCACCGAGCAGATGTCGCTGTATCATTCAGACATGGATCAGGTGCATGACGAGGCCATACGGAATGCCCTGAGCCACGCCAGATATACGGATACCAAGACGGAATACGTTAATACCATGATCGCTGAGGAAGACCGCGAGCGAATGCAGGAGCAGATGAGTCTGCCGTATATCCTGAAGAGATTTGAGACCCGGGACCGGTTTTCCGTCAATTTCATCCGCGCTATGGAATCCGGCCCGCGGCATTACCGGATCGACTTTGGCAAAATATACATGCCCGGCGGAAGAATCGGCGTCATGATGGGCTTTAAGGATGTTGACGAAGAGGTTCGTCAGGGACGCAAATATCAGAAAGCGCTGGAGGACGCGAAGAAGGCCGAAGCGGAAAACCGCAAGCTGAATGAAGAGGTACAGTCGGCTGCCAAACTGGCAGAACTGATGGGCTCCATCTCCTCTCTTCTGACCAATATGCCTGCCATGAGCTTTTCGAAAGAAATCGCCACCGGCAGATATCTGGCCTGCAATCAGGCCTTTGCTGAATATGCCGGAAAGACAAAGCCTGAGGAGGTCGTCGGACTGACAGATCACGAGATCTTTGACCAGGATACAGCAGATCATTTCGTGGAAGACGACCGCAAGGCTGTGGCATTGGGCAAGGCCTATGTCTTTTTCGAGGATGTACCGGATGCGACAGGCACCGCTTTCCGGAACCTGCAGACAACAAAAATCACCTTCCGGGAGCCCTCCGGGCGGCTTTGTCTGCTGGGCATGTGTGTGGACGTTACCGAAATGACCCGGATCAAAACTGCTGAAGCGGAGGCACGCGCAAAACAGCAGGAGCTTGAAGAAAAGCTTGCCCTGCATGAGCAGCTGATGGCACAGGAAGACCGTCAGAAAGAACTGAACAACATGATCACGGCCATGGCGTCTGACTATCGGAGCGTTTACTACGTCGATCTAGATGCGGATGACGCAGTCTGCTACCGGGCAGACCCGGGCGATCCGGATCAGACCCGCGTCGGGGTGCACTTCCCCTATCATGCGCGCTTCACAGAGTATTGTCAGCATTATGTGGATCAGGAATACCAGGAGGGCTTTCTCCAATTCATTGATCCGGACTATATACGCCAGACGCTGGAGACAGAATCCATCATGGCCTATCGCTATCTGGCAAGAAGAAACGGCACAGAATACTACGAGATGCTGCGCATGGCCGGCGTCCGCCATCCCGGGGAGCGGGACGATAATCTTGTGCACAGTGTCGGTGTTGGCTTCACGGTGATCGACGCGGAAATGCGTGAATCCATGGCGAAGAATCACGCGCTGGCAGAGGCCCTGGCCGCCGCAGAGGATGCCAGCAAGGCAAAGACTGCCTTCCTGTCCAACATGAGTCATGAGATCCGCACGCCCATGAATGCCATTATCGGCCTGAACAATATTGCGATGAACGAACCATCCGCAAGCGAAAAGGTGAAGGAGTATCTGACAAGGATCGACACCTCCGCCAATCATCTGCTGAGTATCATCAACGATATCCTGGATATGAGCCGCATCGAATCGGGCCGCATGACGATCAGGAGCGAGGAGTTTTCCTTTGCCAGGCTGCTGGAACAGGTGAACACCATAATCAGCGGACAGTGCCGGGACAAGGGCCTGCAGTATGACTGCCGGATGAGCGGTGATGTGCGGGACTACTATATCGGCGATGACATGAAACTGCGCCAGGTGATGATAAACATTCTGGGCAACGCAGTCAAATTCACGCCGGAAGGCGGCGCGATTTTCTTCACGATTGAGAATGTCGCGCATTTTGACGGCAAGACTACTCTCCGCCTCGTCTTCCGGGATACCGGGATCGGCATGAGCAGCGACTACCTGCCAAAGCTCTTTGACACCTTCTCGCAGGAGGACTCCTCTTCCACCAGTAAATACGGCAGTACCGGTCTGGGGATGCCTATCACCAAAAGCATCGTCGAACTGATGAACGGCAATATCGAGGTGGAAAGCGAAAAAGGAAAAGGCACGACATTCACCGTCACTGTGACACTGCTTGATTCCGACCGGACAAGCGAAATCAGCAAAGACGATATGGTTCATCCGGACGACATGTGCGTACTGGTGATTGATGATGACCCCGTCGCCTGCGAACACGCGCAGATTATTCTGGGGCAGGTCGGGATACACTGTGAAAAGGCGCTGTCCGGGCCGGACGGCATCGAGATGGTCAGGCTTCGTCACGCCCGTCGGGCACCCTACAACCTGATTCTGGTGGACTGGCGGATG
>CAMODP010000054.1 GCA_946611445.1 uncultured Eubacterium sp. | reverse complement strand
CGGCGGACAGAAGCAGAGAATCGCGATCGTGCGGGCGCTGGCTATGGACCCGGAAGTGCTGCTGTTTGATGAGCCGACCAGCGCGCTGGATCCGGAAATGGTCGGAGAAGTTCTGGAACTCATGAAAGCGCTGGCCCGGGAGGGCATGACCATGGTGGTTGTCACGCACGAGATGGGATTTGCCAGGGAGGTGGCCAGCCGCGTGCTGTTCATCGACGGCGGCAAGATCCGGGAAGACAAGCCGCCGGCAGAGTTTTTCAGCAATCCGGAGAATCCGCGGCTGCGGGACTTCCTGTCAAAAGTGCTGTGAGGAGAGTGTGCGCACATGAAACTGGTTATTCAGAGGGTGGCTGAGGCTTCGGTCTCGGTCGGCGGAACGACAATCGGCAGCATCGGCCGGGGATTTCTGGTACTGGTCGGTGTGGGAAAAGAAGACACGGAGGCCGTGGCGGATAAATACCTGAAGAAGCTGCTCGGGCTGCGGATTTTTGAGGACGAGAACGGCAAGACAAATCTCTCGTTGGCGGATGTCGGAGGGGAGCTGCTGCTGGTATCTCAGTTTACGCTTTATGCTGACTGCAGCCACGGAAACCGCCCCGGCTTCACCAATGCCGGGAATCCGGCAGAAGCGGAGCGCCTCTACGAATACATGATCCGCAGGGCGGCAGAACAGGTGCCGGTCGTTGAAAAAGGGCAATTCGGCGCGGACATGCAGGTGTCTCTGGTCAACGATGGGCCGTTTACGATTATTCTGGAGAATCTGTGAGGAAATCAGCTTGCCTTTTCTGCAGGACTGTGCTAATATAGTCGTTGCGAGTTTTTCGGTTTGGAGGTAAAAAATGGCATCTGTCATTCGTACAATTATAACAATCCTTTACGCAATCGACTGTGTCGCTATGATCGTGATCATTCTCATGCAGCAGGGCAAGAGCCAGGGCCTGGGCGCGCTGGCGGGCGCATCCAGCAGCGATACTTACTGGAGCAAGAACAAGGGCCGTTCTGAGGAGGGCAGACTGAAGAAGCTGACCCGTGCGCTGGCGGTGATCTTCCTGGTGCTCTCGGTAATACTGAATATCAATTTCTGATGACTCAGGCTGTTGCGCAAGCGGCAGCCTTCTTTTATATCCGGGGTGCCGGAAAGAACCGTTCTCTGAAGGAAGGTGTTGATCTCATGGCTAAGGAAAAAGGGACGAAGCTGGTCGCCAATAACAAAAAGGCATACCATGATTATTTTATAGAAGAAAAATATGAAGCCGGGATCGCCCTGCATGGCACGGAGGTAAAGTCTGTCCGCATGGGACGCTGCTCGATCAAAGAATCTTATATCCGGATCGAGAACGATGAGGCGTATCTGTACGGCCTGCACATCAGTCCCTACGAAAAGGGCAATATTTTCAACCGTGATCCGCTGCGGGTCAAAAAGCTGCTCCTGCACAAATATGAGATCCGGAAACTGAAAGCCAAAATCGCAGAGAAGGGCTACACTCTGGTTCCGCTGCAGATCTATTTCAAAAATTCGCTGATTAAGGTGGAGATCGGTCTGGCCAGGGGCAAAAAACTCTTTGACAAGAGGGCGGATATCGCCAAAAAAGACATGCGCAGGGAGGCGGAGCGCGATTTCAAAGTCCGCAATCTCGTATAGAAGGGAAGAGCTGGAGACCGGCGCTCGCATGTGCAGCATAAGACTGCTGATTTACATAATGCGTCCTTGACACAGGGAGAGCCCTGTGATAAGGTATAGATGCACAGAAAATGTGCAGTGCCGCCCACCGGGCGGACAACCGTTTGGGCTTGTACTGGTTTCGACGGGGGTTTTGAAGTTTGGGAAGCCATCCGCGGACTCCGGGACCGCGTATCAACCTGGAAATTAAAATTAAACGCTGACGATAGTTACGCGCTCGCTGCCGCATAAGGCAGCTGTCTTCTGATCAGGTTTCCGCACCTGCTCAGCGGGCATCATCTTAACGCGGAGAACGTTTTTTCCAAAGCTTTGAGGAAAGAAACGAATTCATGAAGCTACTGATGCTGTGAGCCTGTCATCCGGCGCGCGGCGGAGGGAATTCCAAAAGAATGACTGTGATGGGAGAAGCCGGATGGATAGGCTTTCGGACGGGGGTTCGATTCCCCCCAGGTCCACTTGGAATGTGGCGGGCAGACAAAGCCCGCCATTTTTTTCGCGAAAAGGCCGGAGAACAATCGCCGTGCCTGCCCGTCCGATTACAAAACTGCAGGATAAGGCTGAACCAGTCTTCTGCACTATGGGAGATACCGTCATGGCTGTACAGGGTACGAAGCTGCGGCTTCTTTATATTTACCGGATCCTTCTGGAAGAGACGGATGAGGAACATATACTGTCCGCCGCCGCCCTTCAGGATATGCTGGAGAGCAGATATCAGATCCAGCCGGACAGGCGGAGTATCTACAGCGATATTGATACGCTGAAGACATTCGGTCTGGATATCGTGACAGTGAAAGGCAGCGATCACGGTTTTTATATAGGAGAGAGAAACTTTGAACTGGCAGAGCTGAAAATTCTGGTGGACTCTGTCCAGGCATCAAAATTCATCACCGACAAGAAGACCGAGCAGCTGATCGGCAAGCTGAAACTCCTGACCAGCAGGCATCAGGCAAAGGCACTGCAGAAGCAGGTGACGTTGACAAACAGACCCAAGGCGACCAATGAGACGATCCTGTATAACGTGGATTCCATTCACAACGCCATCTACCGGAACAGGCAGATTTCATTTCAGTATGCGGAATGGACGATGAACAAAAAACTCGCCCTGCGCAGGAACGGCGCCGCCTACCTGGTCAGTCCCTGGGCGCTGGTCTGGGATGATGAGTTCTACTACATGGTGGCATATGACCATCATTCTCAGGAAGAACGTCATTACCGCGTCGACAAGATGCGGAACATAGAGATACTGGAAGCGGAAAGAGAAGGGGAAAAAACGGCTGGTTCCTTTGACGCGGCAGACTTCGGTAAACGGACCTTCGGCATGTTTACCGGCGAGACAGAACGCGTCACCCTGTACGGAAAGCGTTCCCTGGCAGGTGTGGTCCTGGACCGGTTCGGGCGCGATGTCATGCTGGTTCCCGCAGACGAAGACCATTTTCGCGTGACAGTTGAGATCACGACCAGCCCGCAGTTCTTCGGCTGGCTGACCGGGCTGGGAGGAGAGATTAAGATACTCCGCCCGGAACGTGTGAGAAAGGCGTATGCCGATCATATCCGGAGCGTGCTCGCAAATTATAAAGATGTTTAGGCTGCAGCGATTTCCGCGTCTGTGAGGACGTTCTGTATTTCACTCTCAAAAAGCATGCTATCTGCAAAAACTCTGCCTTCCCGGCAGAGCTTTTTTTATAGAACCGTTCGGACACAAAAAGAGAACGCATGTTCGAAAAAAGTGTAGACATAACGAGTCCGGCGTGATACAATAAACGCAAACAGATGTTCGATTCCCGTAAAAAACCATTGTACATATTTTTGCAGACAGAATGATTTATAGTGTACTCAGCAAGACGGAAGTACTGGCACTGAAATACAGGGAAAGGAAGTGCGCGCCATGAAGGGTTTTTCGGTAAGTGACGGTTATATGGGGTATGTGGACGGAGCGTATATGCTTTTTGCATCGGAGAATGATTACCGGGAGTATCTGGCAGACTGAAGCTTAAGGGGAGTATGGAGCAATTCTGCAAAGGGGAGGACATTATCATGACAGAGAAGAAAAAGCTGGTTGCATGCGGACTGACAGGGAGACGGGGACTGGATATTCTGTATCTGGAGAAAGCACTGACGGAGTACGGAGATGATCTGGATATCGTTTCCTGGATCAATCATATTCTCAGGGCTCTGCGCTGGAACAGCTGAAGAGAGAGATAATTCAGAAAGAACTCCCATCCGCATGGACATGCGCGGAAGGGAGTTCTTTTCAGAAACGCAGGTTTTATGACTCGACGATCGGCGGAATAAAGTTCCGGAATGCCTGGACCATCTTTTTGTGATGTATGACAAAATGAATGGCCGGGCTTTTTTCTTTTGAGACTATGACGAGACGCTCACCCACAATCGTATAGCTGATATTGCGGAAGGCCGGCGCCGGGTTCTTTTCTACGGTGAGATTCGGATGCTCTCCCGCGAAACGCAGCGTTTCCTGCAGGTGGGCATCATATTCTTCGCGCGAATACAGAATGTCATTTTCTATAAACAGATCAGCCAGAGAGAGGCTCACAGGCTGAGCCTCATACTGATCCGCTGACAGATCCGGAACAATAAGCTGCAGTGTGCTTTTTTTCAGAAAGGAGAGCGCCCGTTCCCGGGATTCTGCGCGAAATGCCAGGATTTCCGCCCTGGTTTCGTCAGAAAGCTCTGCACGCTGCAGGACGGATGTCAGCAGGTCCTCAGGAATTGTGAACAGGGGAAGACTGCCGCATACCGTTTTACGAGGTTCATCCCCCCAGGTTTTTGCAATCTCCAGGGTATACAGGCTTTTCTGCTCCATCCTGTAAATATCCATCAGGGGATAGGATTTCTGCAGCAGATCAGCGGCACGCTTACGATAGTGCCGGATATCTTCCCGGGCCCTGTAGAGAACGTATTTCCCGGAATGCTGTTTTCCGGCGATGGCGGATCCCTCCAGCGCGGCTGCGCCGGATACCTTGAGCAGGTGCGAAAACACGGAACCCTGTGCTGCCGGAAGATAGTAGGGAGAAATCTGACCGGTCATATACATGGGGATATGGCTTTCCAGCCCCAGCATCATCTCCGGAAAGGGTCTGTTTACATCATGGATGATATGAAGGTGCAGTCCTTTTTTCAGCAGCATGGCCATGCCGAACATCCACTTTTTGGGGAACTCCGGATCAGAGGCCATCTCTTCCAGAGGCATATCGCTGTACAGTATACAGTCTTCCGCTGATTTGGACAGGACAGTTGTCTTTATAAAGTCCAGTTCACTTTCCATCATATGTGTGAGACCGAAGTATGTTTTGCTGGTCGGCAGGCGGAGCGCGGCCGGAGGCAGCTTTATTTCGTCAAAGTGTATGGCTTTCAGGTATTCGTTAAGATCAAAATCATCCAGTTTTCCCAGAAAGCGGCCGATCGGCTCTTCAGGATCCGACGCGGAATTGGACCCGAGCCAGAAAACCAGATGATTTCGGAGGTCCGAAGCGGACCGGATGCGGTCTGCCGGTATGCCTGTCAGGCGGGCAATGCCTGGAAGGGCGCCGCTCCCCGCGAAGCGCCTTGCTATATAGGACGCCGTTTCCGTTATAAAGGTATTCAGGTTTCCGGGCTTTCTTGTACCGTTCAGAATCTTGGATATGTGGGAGGCATCATAGTTGAGCGCTCTGGCCAGTTCGGTTCCGCGGATGTCCAGAGACTTCAGAAGCAGATTCAGATTCTGAAGGAAAACAGGGTAGTCGACCATCAGTCCGGTGTCAACCGTCTCATTGAGGGCCGCTGCAATATCTTCTTCCCGGAGAACCAGTCCCCCGGAAGAGGCGAGTGTACTGAGGGCTTTTGCAATCTGCCGGATCTGCGGGCTGTTGCAGGCAGGTACACGCCCCCCGCTGCAATAGCGGCTGATTGTGGGATTGCTCAAACCGGACTCGTCGGCCAGTTCCTTCTGTGAAATGCCTATTTGTTCAATATAAGAATTGAGCTGCTCCTGAAAAGTCATTTCCGTATTCCTCCTGACGCGGGACTGGTTTTGGGAACTGGTTTTCCGTATGCATTTTTACTCGTTAGTATAACCGTTAGTATAACCTGTTTAATTTAGCATAGCAAAAGAAAGGATTCACCCCTGTTTTTGGGAAATTTCCGGATTGCCATGTCCGGATATGGAAAATTCATATTCACCGCACTCCTTTCTCCTTACAATGATAAGGGGATTTTTTGTTTTCAGGGATCAGATGACAACACAGCGTGATGAAGTGAAGAGATGAAAAATGGTTATTGCATGGGCTGCATGAGGCGGATCAGGGAAGAGGAGCAGCTCTGTCCCGTCTGCGGGTGGCAGCATGGACGCACGAATGCGGATTTCCCGGATGCCCTGCCTCCCGGTACTTCGCTGCATGACGGACGCTATCTGGCAGGAAGGGTACTGGGGAGCGGCGGATTCGGGATCACATATATCGGTATCGACAGACTGCTGAACCTTCGTGTGGCCATCAAGGAGTATTTCCCTTCGAAACAGGCGTCAAGAGACAGCGGAACGACGTCTCTACGCTGGCAGGGAAGCGAAAGCGACAGGCTTAAGGGAAGAGAGAGTTTCGTCAAAGAGGCCCGGAACATGGCCCGCATCAATGAGATTCCGGGCATTGTGCGCGTACGGGATATTTTTTACCAGAACCAGACGGCCTATATCGTTATGGATTATATAGAAGGGGAAACCCTGCGGGACCGTCTGCACAGGGAAGGACTGATGGATGAGGCGGCCTGCAGACGCATTTTCTTCCCGCTCATGCATTCACTCTCCGAGGCACACAGACGGGGACTGATTCACAGAGATATCAGCCCGGACAATATCATGATAGAAGGTGAGGACGAAGCAGAGCGGATATGGCTGCTGGATATGGGCGCTGCCAGGGAACACAGGGAGAGTGCGGCAGGATCCGGGGGAGAAGAGACGACGTCTCTCATCGTGCGGCATGGATTCAGCCCGCCGGAGCAGTACTCCGACCCCGGTGAAACCGGTCCCTGGACGGATGTGTACGCCCTGGCGGCCTGTATATATTATTGTCTGACCGGGCGTGTCGTTCCGAACGCCGTCAGACGCCTGAAGGATGATTCGCTGGAGTTTTCGGACAGAGTGCCCGGATATCTGCAGGATATTCTCCGGAGAGCCCTCTCTGTCAGCCCCGCGGATCGGTATCAGTCGGTTGACGCCCTCCAGGAGGACTGGGAAGCCGTCACGGCCGGAGAGACACCTGCTGCGGATGTATCCGGTCCGGGATATGCCGGCCATACGGGGGATGCCGGCTCCGGATCTCAGGATGCCGGAAAGGGACGGAAAAAAACCGCCGCGCGGCGTCTTCTGCCGCTTCTGGCGGCAGTACTGTCCGCCGCGGCTTTTCTGGCTGCTTTTTTCCTGTTTCGTTCTGCAAAAGGAGGTGAAGACCTTCATGTGGAAGAACTGGGAGCAGGGAATGCCAATATAGCAAACGGGGGGATCTGCACAGCGGTCGGTGATGACCGTCTGTTCTATGTCAGCGGTGACTCGGTCCTGTACGAAAGCAGGATGGACGCGGATTCCGGGACTTTTTTCCTGAATGACGCCGAGAAAACGGACGTACAGGCAACCTTTCTCGTCACAGACGGAGAAAACCTGTATTACATAGCCGAACATGAGACGGGCAAAAGGGCCGTCTGCCGTCTTGAACCGGACAAAGCACCGGAGGAGCTGGCGGTGTACAGGACAGACGGACTTGTCCGGGACCTTCAGTATGCCAGACTGTCTGACGGCAGTGAATACCTCTGGTATCTGGTCGGGGAAGAAGGGCCGAATTCCATATCCGGCTATGTTCTGCACAGACGGAGTCTGGCTGAAGGTACGGATGAAGAGATCCTGGACAGACAGATCTGCTGGTACAACCTGTACGGAGAATATATTTACTACACGTATGAGGCGGATGCAGGCGGGTTTGTCCTCTGCCGGAAAAAGCTGGACGGCGGAGAAGCGGAGGTGCTGAACGATACCAGGAACCTGTACGGCGGCTTCATAGAGGATGATCTGCTGTTCCTCTATTCCGTGCGGGATGAGACAGTTCTGGTATATCAGCCGGACGGCACGCCCAATGAGGCGTTTTCCGGATTTTACCAGGTTGACATAGATATGAGCTGCAGCCTGGGTTACGGAGACGGATGGCTGTACTATACAGGCCGCTCTGACGGCGGCATCCACAGGATTCGGACGAACGGGACCGGGGATACATTGATGGCAGGAGAACACAGAGGAATGCTGGTCTGTGCCGAGAAGTCGTCCCTGTTCTTTATGGAGCGGACGCAGAGGCAGGAGAGGCAATATGTCCAGCAGCTCTATGTTGCCGGCAAAAACGCGGATGCGGCTTTTGCTGTGCAGGATCCGTTCATGTATTGGGATCTTCCCGACATTGCCGCGGATGATCTTTTATATGATGTGTCAGAAACGGATGGTGCTGTGACCATCACCGGCTGCCGTACGGATGCCGTTTCATTCCGCATTCCGTCGGAGATAGACGGCAGGCCCGTGAAAAAAATCGGGGATAATGCCTTTGCGGACAGTCCGCTGCAGGCGGTCGGCCTTCCAGAAGGACTGGAGGAGATCGGTACGGATGCGTTCCGCGGGAGTAAGTCTCTGGTCTTTGCCGGCCTGCCGGACAGCCTGCTTGTGATCGGCCAGTTTGCGTTCGGAGAATGCGGCGCGCTGACAGGGATCAGGCTTCCGGACGGACTGCAGACAATCGGGAATTATGCATTTGCGGAAACGGCCCTTTCAGAGGTAAGCATACCTGCATCGGCGGAGGATATCGGTGCCGGGGCGTTCGCGGTAAATGCCGGGACAGGCTTTACAGCCTTTACGGTGGATGCGGCAAACAATGTATTTTTTGCAAAAGAAGGTATTTTGTACCGTACAGGCGTCAGTGCGGAGGGAGAACAGACCGTTACACTCTGGCAGTGTCCATCCTCTGTCAGCGGGACTGTCTCCATACCGGACGGCGTCACGGCGGTGGCGGATTTTGCTTTTGCGCACTGCACACGGGTGGAAGCCCTGCAGGTTCCCGATACTGTCCTGTCAGTGGGGTACGGGGCTTTCCTCGGATGCGGCATAACGGAGATCACAGTCTCTGCGCTTTGTCAGGTCAACAGCGCGACAGGAGCGGACATTGAAATTCATTACAGGACACAGTGAGGGCAGAGTATGAAAAAGATGAATTGGAAAACAAGACTGGTGCCTGTATGGCTGGTGCTGTTCCTGCTGCTGGCTGCAGGGACGGCAGCGGCTTCTGAAACGGGGCATGACCACATAGACCCGGGTCTTCTTCCGAAGCAGACGGACACATCGGCAGCATCTTCTTCGGTTGAGAGCGCGTCATCTTCACAGGCTGAGAGTGCATCATCTTCACAGGTTGAGACCGCGTCGTCTTCTTCAGGTGAGACGGCGGCTTCCTCTTCAGATGACGCAGGAACTGCCGGGACAGAAGCAAAGGAAGTATCCGGCCGGACAGACCGAAGGCTGATCATCGCGGAAGCAGCGGCAGCCCTTTTCGCGGTCATTGCCATAGTTCTGGCGATTCGGCTGAGAAAGAACGGGAGAGCGGGATCGGCGCCGTCTTCAGGCAGCGGCAGCCCGTCCGGAACAGCGGCGGCCGGAAAGGCTGGTGCCGGAAAAACGGGAGCGGCGGATCCGGAAGACTATGGTGAGACAGAGATGACCCGGCAGCGGATTGATTCGTATGGAGAGACCGAACTTGTCCGGGAGAGGATTGACTCATACGGAGAAACGGAATTCGTATCATACGGGCCGGAGACAGCAGACGGAGAAAAAACGGGCGCAAAGCCGGAAAAACCGGGACAGCCGGACCGATATGCAGAGTATGACGAAATTCCGGATTTTGACCGGAATGATTCGTGAGAAAGGATCGGATGCGGTCAGATACAGGGAAAACAGGGGGAAAAAGGAAGGAATGAGTATACAGGACAGAAATGAGCGGTATGAGAGACTGCGGAAAAGCGCGGAAGAGAAGTTTGAACTGGTGAGGGACCTGCAGGAGAAGGGGCTGGTCTGCCTGGATGGAGATTTCGTTCCGTCCGTGCACTATCCGCCTATCACAGAATATCCGCCGGTGACGCAGGACTTTATCCTGGGAGATTATACGGTTCCGGAGGACGGAAAGATAGATGTATATGTTCATATACCCTTCTGCGCGCGGCACTGCCTGTTCTGTCATTATCCGGGCAAGGTCGGCCCGCAGCTGGCAGAAAAAGACAAATACCTGACGTATCTGGAGCGGGAGATGGATCTCTATCTGCGGCAGCTGGGACTGGACCGGATCCGCCCGCGCTCAATTCTGCTGGGCGGCGGAACGCCTACCTACCTGACACCGAAGCAGCTGGACCGCTTCCTGAAGTTTTTCACAGACAGAATGGACATGTCTGCCTGCCGCCAGTTCAACGTGGATCTGGATCCGAATTCGATCATGGATAAAGACGGCATGGAGCGGATGAAGATCATGCAGCACTATGGCATCACAAGGCTGACCATCGGCGTGCAGTCCCTCAATGACACTGTTCTGCGGATCATGAACCGCACGCATGACGCGGACACGGCAGTACGGTCTGTGGAACGGTCGATGGACATGGGCTTTGAGACGAATGCGGAGTTTATCTACGGGCATCCGGGTCAGACCTTTGAAAACTGGGTGGATGTAGTGGATCAGGCTGTTGCGCTCCCGGCGCATGAGCTGCAGTTCTACCGCCTGAAGGTCATGGCGTATGGTGACATGCAGGGCGCGATTATCCGCAACCGCACAGACAGCGGCGCCATCCCCATACCGGATTTCCGGGAGACCATGATGATGAAGCAGGCCTCCTACGATATCCTGGCGGAAAACGGCTATCACGAAAATCTGCGGAGGGTTTTTTCAAAGCAGAGTAAGATCTACTCTCATTATGCCTACAACCAGTGCTGCAACCTCTATGACCAGATGGGCTTCGGCATAACGGCCTTCAGCAGCTATCGCGACCGTTTTGTTCTCAACACGCAGAACTTTGAGGAGTATTACAGGAAGATCGACGA
>CAMODP010000053.1 GCA_946611445.1 uncultured Eubacterium sp. | reverse complement strand
GAATTGACATTGACCAGCATGGCAGACAGCGTTTCGTTTTCTGACAGATCCGGGTATACGACGCGCATGCGGTCCAGCGCCGCGCGGATGCGGTATTGGCCGGTCCGGAGCTGTGCCTCGAAGATGCGGCTGCAGGATGGGCGGTAGATGGCTGCGAGGGGTTCCGGGCGTCCGCCGCTGCAGGGGACGACCGCGTCTGTCTGCGGATCTGTGATGTACTGCAGCAGGTATTCGTAATACGCGGCGGTGAGCAGAGGCATGTCGCAGGGGGCGGTCAGGACGAGATCCGCCCGGCTGGCCAGAAGACCTGCGTGCAGGCCGCTCATCGGTCCGCAGCCGGGAAAAATATCTTGCACCGGGGTACCGACGGAGGTATCCCGGTGCATTGTCTGACCGTAGGAAATATAGATGTTTTCAGTCATTTTTTCCAGTTCCCGGGCCATGCGTCCGGTAAGACTGGCGCCCTGGTAGAGGAGGCTCCCTTTGTGCCTGCCGCCCATGCGGGAGCTTTTTCCTCCGGCCAGGATCAGAGCATCCATGGTACCGGCTCCGGCTGCCGCGGATGCTTTTCTCATGTTTTCAGTCATACTGGATCCGTCCGCCGGTCAGCACGCCGCAGCCGAAGTGATCGCAGCGCAGGCAGCGGCCGCATTCCTGTTGGGCTTCTTCCAGACTCATCTCGGTCTCTACACCCAGGAAATCGTGCTTGCGGATGCGGGCAGGCCTCTCCGTGATATTGACACGCCCTTTCCGGGTCCGGTCATTCGTCTTCGGAAGCGGCACTTCCACGCCGCAGTCCAGTTTGTGACTGTAGCCCAGATAATCATCGATGTTGCGGGCGGCGACTTTTCCGGCGCCGATCGCCCGGATGACCGTCAGCGGACCTGTCTGGCAGTCACCGCCTGTAAAGATGTTTTCATATCCGGCGGCGCGCAGGTATTCATCTGCCTTGAAGCAGCCGCGGTCTGCCTGCATGCCGAATTCCTCGAACGGCTTGCTGACGATGTCCTGTCCGACCGCAATGAGGATGATATCTGCCTCGATCCGGTTCTGCGGTTTGGCGGCATTGACCGGTGCGGGACGTCCGCCCCTGACAGCGCCGATCATCTGCGGCTGGGTTATGAGCGCCGTGCAGTGGCCGGATTCGTCCACGTCGATGCCGACCGGCGCTTCCAGCGTAATCATCTCAATGCCCTCTGCTATGGCACTTTCCACTTCGCTGGGAAGGGCTGTCATATCCTCCTGGCGGCGGCGGTACACTACAGTGACTTCATCCGCCCCGGCGCGCATGGATGTCCGCGCGCAGTCCATAGCTACGTTTCCGCCGCCGACGACAGCTACCTTTTTCCCTGAAAAATCGGGATAGTCGCCGTCGCCGATCCTGCGGAGCAGGTCTACGGCGGAGCTGACGCCTTCCGCGTCCACGTTGTCCATGCGGAGTGTCTTGCCTGTGTGCGCGCCTATGGCGACATAGACGGCGTCATATTCCGCGGCCAGCTTTTTCATCTCTTCTGTGCCGACGCGGGTCTCGTACTTCACTTCGATATTTCCGACATTCAGGATGGCCCGGATATCTTCGTCCAGACGCTCTCTGGGGAAGCGGTAAGCCGGTATGCCGTAGCGGAGCATGCCGCCCAGCTGTTTTTTCTCCTCAAAAACGACAGCTTTGTGGCCCATGAGCGCCAGGAAATAGGCACAGGTGAGGCCGCTCGGCCCGCCGCCTACAATGGCGATTTTCCGGCCGGTATCCGCGCCGCGCGGCGGTGTCGGCACCTTGTCTGCTGCCAGCTGGTCAACGGCAAACTTCTTGATGCCGCGGATATTGACCGGTGCGTCAATCAGGGTCCTGCGGCATCTCTCCTCACAGGGATGCTCGCAGATCAGCGCGCAGGCTGTGGGGAAAGGGTTGTCCTTGCGGATCATGTTGATGGCGCCGGCGTAATCCCCCTCCGCAGTAAGGGCGATGTAGGCCGGGACGTTGACATGAGCCGGGCAGAAAGCTTCGCACGGCAGACTCTGCTGCTCACCTGCAGGGCAGGTGTGTGCATGGATGTGGCTGTCATATTCATCCGCAAAGGTGTCCAGACCGTCCAGGACAGCCTGGGCCGCTTCATAGCCGATGGCGCAGTCAGCCGTGTCCCGGATCATCTCTGCCAGGGAACGGATCTGCGGCAGGACAGACTCATCTGCCTCGCAGTTCAGCACCTGCTCCAGCAGGCGGGCCAGCTGCGGAATGCCGTCCCGGCAGGGCACGCACTTGCCGCAGGTCTGTATGCCGCCGGACTGCAGGAGCGTCAGCTGGACGGCGATCGGGCAGATGCCCGGCGGCGTGGCTTCAATTCTTCTGGAAAAGCGTTCCATGTAATCGGCCAGCCGCGTATCCGCATTCGCGGTTGGCAGAACCTTCAGTTTGCTCATAGTTGCCCTCCCGTATCAGGAAATCCTGTATGGTACTTACACCCGTCTGCGGCTTATTCCGCGGAGGGATCCGTACTCTGGCTGCAGTAATCTTCTATATTTTACTATGCAAAGCAGAGTCCGCGCAAGGCTTTCTATGCTATAGATGCGGAACAGAACAACAGGTTCTTGACTTTTTTTGAAAAGACACTACAATATAATTGCGCAAAATTAAATGAAAGGGTGTAAAAACACATGGAATACAATTCGGATGAAGCATTAAAGCTCGGTAATCAACTTTGTTTTCCGCTCTACGCTGCTGCCAGAAAGGTGACCGGTTTTTATTCTCCGTATCTGCGGCCGCTCGGACTGACATATACACAGTATATCGTGTTTATGGTGCTCTGGGAAAAGGACGGGGTGACAGTGGGAGAGATCTGTGAGAAACTTCGTCTGGACAGCGGCACACTTACCCCTCTGCTGAAGAAGATGGAGAAGGAAGGGTATATGACCAGGGAACGCTGCCGCGAGGATGAGCGGCGTGTCATTATACGGCTGACCGAAAAGGGAATTGAGATGAAGGAAAAGGTCCGTGATATTCCGATGAAGGTCGGCAGCTGCGTCCGGCTGTCAGGGGAGGAGTCAGGGGCTCTGTACTCCCTGCTTTACAGAATCCTGGACATGCCCGTGCAGTGAGTCTTAACAAGCAGGATATGCAGAAACAGGATGCGGGGCATGCAAAATGACTATGGTACAGAGAACTGCATACTGACAGGAGATTTGACACAGAAATATGGACAGAGGGAAGATAATTGTTCGGACAAGTATCATAGGCATTGTTACAAACGTTTTGCTGGCGGCTTTTAAGGCCGCTGTCGGACTGCTGTCCCATTCGGTGGCCGTCGTACTGGACGCTGTAAACAACCTCAGCGATTCTCTTTCATCGCTGATCACGATCATCGGCACCAGGCTGGCGGCAAAGGAACCGGACAGGGAGCATCCGCTGGGGTACGGACGCATCGAGTATCTGAGCGCGTCGGTGGTTTCGGTTATTGTTCTGTACGCCGGCATCACATCTCTGGTGGAATCCGTGAAGAAAATCATTCATCCGGAAACACCGGATTATTCACCGGTTGCCCTGATCATCATTGCCGTCGCGGTCGTCGTAAAGATCCTGCTGGGCACATATGTGAAACGCCAGGGACAGAAGGTGGATTCCGATTCTCTGATCGCGTCCGGAAGCGACGCCTTGTTTGATTCCATCATTTCGGCATCCACACTGGCTGCAGCCCTGATTTATCTGTTTACCGGTCTTTCCCTGGAGGCATGGCTGGGCGCGGTTATCTCTGTCGTAATTATCAAATCCGGCTTTGAGATGCTGCGTGACACGATCAGCGAAATTCTGGGAGAGCGCGTGGACAGTGATGTGGCGGAGCGTGTCAGAAAGTCGGTTCTCACATTCCCTGAGGTTCATGGCGTATTTGACCTTGTGGTCCACAACTACGGCCCGGAGAAGCTTCTGGGTTCCGCGCATATCGAGGTGGCTGCCGACATGACGGCCAGAGAGCTTGACAGTCTGGAGCGTCAGATCACCGAGAAAGTGTTTGCGGACACAGGTATTATCATGACCGGCATATCGGTCTATTCCCGGAATGCCGGAGACAGCCGGACGGAAGAAGCTGAGAAGAAAGTCCGCGAGATCCTTGCCGGACATCCGGAAGTCCTGCAGCTGCATGGATTTTACATGGATCCGGAAACACACACGATGAAGTATGATATCGTGATCAGCTTTGATGCCGCGGACAGGATGGCTTTACTGCAGGAGGTCCAGCGGGAGACGCGGGAAGCCTTTGCGGGATGGGATGTGTGGATCACACCGGACAGTGACCTGTCTGACTGATCCGGCAGAATGTACATGCGGAGGGGATAAAAAACCTATGAAATTTAACAGAGACTGGCTGAACAGAAGATGGGTGGATTATACGATCGCTGCCTGCATCGCGGTTGCCTTTTATCTGTTTTTGTCGAATATCACCAGCATCTTTTCCGGAATGGGCCGTTTCTTCGTGTTCGTGAATCCGGTGCTGATCGGCATTATGATCGCGTATGTCCTGAATCCGCTGGTTGTCATGTTTGAACGCCTGCTTTCAAGAAAGCTCACGAGGAAGAAGGAGATTCACGTGCTGGCTGTGATCGGAGCCATTGTGGCGGTCATTCTGTTCGTGACGCTGCTGATGGTGGCGCTGATTCCGCAGCTTGTCAGCAGTATCATGACGCTGGTGGGCAACCTGGGCGGTTATGTCGCTTCTCTTCAGGCCTTTATGAAGTCGATTGCCGGAGATTCCGCGCGGGAGAGTGAACTCGTCGCTTCTCTGCTCAGTACCGGCGACAGCCTGCTGGCGCTGCTGCAGGAACGGATGCCTTCCGCAGTCACCAATGTGGTCAGCACGGCCGGAAGCATAGGCGTGAATGTCTTCAACAGTGTGATTTCGTTTATCATGGCTATTTATTTTCTGTCCGACAAGGATCGCCTGCTGGAAGGGGCAGCCCGGCTGATCCGGGTGATCCTGCCTGAGAACCGGTACGGCGATTTTGCGGATTTCTGGAGCCGCTGCCACCGTATTCTGGTCCGCTATATCGGCGGAGACCTGCTGGACGGCCTGATCGTGGGCCTGGCAAATTTTGTGTTTATGGTGGTGATGCATATGCCTTACGCGGCGCTGGTATCCGTGGTTGTCGGCGTGACAAACCTGGCGCCCACGTTCGGTCCGCTGGCGGGGGCAGTAATCGGTGGGTTTATCCTGATCCTGATCAATCCCTGGCAGGCTCTGTGGTTTATCCTCTTTACGATTGTGCTGCAGACGGTGGACGGCTATGTCATCAAACCGAAGCTGTTCGGGGGAACGCTGGGCGTGTCCTCCGTGTGGATCCTGGTCTGTATCATCGTCGGCGGACGGATGTTCGGCGTCTGGGGCATTTTGCTTGCCATCCCCTTCGCCGCGATTTCCGACTATATTTATGACGAAATGATCATACACCGGCTGGAAAAGGTACGCGGTGTGGAACGGGTGAAGGAGGACGTCATCTCAGAGGCGATGACGGCTGATGAGATGCCTGACGTCGGCATTGCCGATCTGCTGAAAGATGCCGGAAAAGCGATTGCCCGGGGCATCAGATGGATCTGGCTGCATATCCGCCGTCTCTGCGCTTCGGCAGCGCGCCGTCTGAAGGAAATCCGGGAAAAGATCAGGAGGGAGAAAAAATGAGATATGATGTCATCATCATAGGAGCCGGTCCGGGCGGGATTTTTTCTGCCTATGAGCTGATGCAGAAACGGCCGGATCTGAAGATTGCCGTCTTTGAAGAGGGCAATCCTCTGGAGAAGAGGCACTGTCCGATTGACGGGAAAAAAGTCACTTCCTGCATCGGCTGCAAGCCCTGTTCCATCATGAACGGATTCGGCGGCGCCGGCGCTTTTTCCGACGGGAAGTACAACATAACCAATGATTTCGGCGGCACCCTGTACGAATACATCGGGAGGGATAAGGCGCTGGAGCTGATGCATTATGTGGATGAGATCAATCTGGAACACGGCGGGGCCGGAACCCGGATGTTCTCGACCGCCGGGACCGCGTTCAAAAAGCTCTGCATGCAGAACAGGCTGACACTGCTGGATGCGTCCGTCAGACACCTGGGAACAGATATCAATTATATCGTCCTGAAGAACCTGTATACAGAGATGGAGCCCCATGTGGACTTTTTCTTCCGCACGCCCGTGGAGCGGATTGAAGCAGTGGACGGCGGTTACCGTGTGTGGCATGCGGACGGGGATGACGAGGCATCGCAGTGCATCGTATCCGTCGGACGCAGCGGCAGCAAGTGGATGGAGAAGGTCTGCAGCGAGCTGGACATCGGCACAAAATCCAACCGCGTGGATATCGGCGTGCGGGTGGAAATCCCGGCGACGATCTTCTCGGATATCACGGATGAGCTGTATGAGAGCAAGATTGTGTACCGCACAGAGAAATTTGAGGACAATGTGCGGACCTTCTGCATGAACCCCAACGGCATTGTCGTCAATGAAAATACGAACGGAATTGTCACGGTCAACGGGCACAGCTTTGAGGATCCGGAAAAGAAGACGGAGAACACGAATTTCGCCCTGCTGGTGGCAAAGCACTTTTCCGAGCCTTTCAAAGACAGCAACGACTATGGCGAAAGTATCGCCCGTCTGTCAAATATGCTTGGGGGCGGCGTGATCCTGCAGCGCTTCGGCGACCTGGAGCGCGGGCGCAGGAGTACGGTCAAACGCATCCGGGAATGCACGGTTCACCCGACACTGGCCGCCACTCCGGGAGATTTGAGTCTGGTCCTGCCAAAGCGGATCCTGGACGGAATCATCGAGATGATCTACGCGCTGGACAAGATCGCGCCCGGCGTGGCCAATGACGATACGCTGCTCTATGGCGTGGAGGTCAAGTTCTACAACATGGAAGTGCAGCTGGATGAGAATCTGGAGACCTGTTATCCGGGGCTGTACGTCATCGGAGACGGCAGCGGCGTGACACATTCCCTTTCCCACGCGTCAGCGAGCGGTGTGTATGTTGCTGACAGGATTGCGGAGACATTGTAAAAACAGAAGCCGTCCGGGCTTGCGCTCGGGCGGCTCTTGTTTTCAAAATGAGGGGGAGATAGTAGATGGCTTGTGGATCAACCATCTGTAGTACAGTATAGGGAAAACATGTGTCCACAATATGTACACGTTCTGAAAGAATCATAAAAAACAGAAACGAATTATAAAATAACAGTTTAGAAATTCCTGCCGGATTCGGAGGGATGAGCCCAAAGGAACGGTTGTCTCCTCTGACGCGGCATTGACACATTTGACGCCCGGCATATTAAACGTATATAATAACATCAGACTGACATCATGACGTGACTCCTGCTTTCAGATCTGTTCAATTATCAGGGATACAGGAGGTTCATTATGAGTAAGAAAAAATGGCTGCCATTGGTGTTTGCAGCGAGTCTGCTGGCGCTTTCAGTATCAGCGCCCTGCATGGCAGAGAGCGGGCCGGCGGGGGAACCGGCGGAGAGGGCATCCTCCGAAGGTGCTGCGGCAGGCCTGGAGATCAGGACATACTGGCTCCAGGATTATGACTCAGATTCATATGTCTCCTATGGAAGCGGCCATTATCAGGTGCCCGGCCTCAACCGGGAGGCGCAGAGCCGCTGGCCGGAACTCGTCCCTGTGATGGAGGATTTCAGCCGGCAGGAGGGGACTGACAGAACCGCGGCCTTTGAAGAGGCCTGCGCGGACAGCAGAGAGGCCCGCAAAGACTATGACCATGAATATGAAGTCAGCCAGGAGACGGATATCTTTCCGAGGAGAGCGGATGACCAGGTCTTTTCTTTTGTAACGTATTATATGGGGTATACCGGCGGCGCGCACGGCTATTACGCGTATTTCGGACACAATTATGATCCCGTGACAGGGCAGGAGCTGACGCTTGCGGATGTGGTCAGTGATGAAGAGGCTCTGAAAGATGTGATCTGGGACAGGCTTCTGGAAAAATATGCCGGCGGCAGCATCGGCACGATGGGCGCGACAATGGACGATTACGGCAGCGGAGAGGGAAAGCAGCCTCTGAATTGGGCGGCTGGTCCTGACGGGCTGACATTTTTCTTCAATCCCTATGAGCTGGCATCTTATGCCGAAGGGGCGCAGACCGTGACAGTCGGATATGAAGAATTTGCCTCTCTGTTTACCGGGAGGGTTTCCCGGCAGACGGGCGGCGCAGCATGCCGGCTGGCAGCATGGCTGGAAGAAGACGCGGATGTGGACGGAGACGGTCAGTTTGAGAAGATCGGCATAAGCGAAAAACGGGGCGACGGGATGCGGATCGAGGGATTCACAGTCCGGGTGAATGAGGAAGAATGCGGCATTGATATGGGCGGCAATGCCTGCGTCCCGTATCTGATGCGCGCGGAAGACGGAAGAACCTGCCTGTACCTGGAGATACAGATGGACAACGATATACGGAAGACTGCAGTTATTGATCTGACAGAAGGGACGCCTGTTTTGCAGGAATATCTGGACGCTGCGGTTCCTGAAAGGTGGGAGGATCTGGTCACTGTGACGCTGTTTCCGGTAAGCACAGACTGCTTCCGCATGTCAAAACGCATTAACCTTCTCAGCACGTATACCGGTGAGCGGAATTATACCATGTCAGACGGCAGCACCGGAGAACCGCTGACGGAAGCCTGGCAGGCAGACTACGCGCCGTCTCTGACCGTTGCCGAAGAACTGCCGGTGTTCCCGGTAGACCCGGATACAGGCAGCGTATCTGAATCAGCCGTGGATGTGCCCGCCGGGGAAGAAGTATCCGTTGCTGCGACAGACGGAGAGACCTGGGCGGATCTTTTGCTGCAGGACGGCAGCACCGCGCGGGTTTATGTGGATACCTCCTCCTGGCCGCACCTGATTGACGGAGAAGACGAAGCCGTTTATTTTGAGGAACAGTATTACGCAGGCTGACATCCGGACGCAGACGCTGTATTACACAGGCTGATATGCTGCCGCAGATTTCAGTCAGAATCCTATATACCGCGCCTTCAGAAAGTACAGGATCAGCAGATGCACCGGATAGACGGCATAAAAAGCGTATTTCAGAAACGGTGAACGGATAAAGCCGCGTGTTCCGTTGTACAGGTTGATCGGAATAAAGGCAAGACCGCCGATCCAGGCACTGGACAGAAAGCAGCAGCCAAGCAGGGCCTGCACGACAGGCTGGGTGCGCAGGGCGTACAGCATGATGATAAATCCGTAACCGGTCAGGCCGTAGTCCGAATGCAGGAAATATGTGACCAGATACAGCACAGCCAGTGACAGGAACTGTTTTTTCCGGTCATCCCGGAAATATTCCAGCGCACACAGCCCGGCATATCCCAGAAACAGGGTAAAAAAGACATTCTGCTTCTGGTACAGCAGGGTGCCCGTGTGCTCCAGGTTCCAGGGAAGCTCTGACAGGAGGGCGAACAGAAGAAGGCTGATGCCGTAGCGCGTTTTGCTGCGGGTGTGCAGAAAACCTTCTGTCAGCAGGAAGGCGAACAGAGGAAATGCCAGACGGCCGCAGTTCCGCATCAGTCTGTACAGCGTCACGATGTGATCCCCGTACCGAAACACGGTAATGGGGCTGCCTGCCAGCAGGGTGGCAGCGGTATGGTCAATGAGCATACAGACCATGGCCAGACATTTCAGGGCGCTGCCGCTGAGAATTTTATATTTGTTTTCAGACATGAATCTTTTCCTATCGGGAGACAGAGACGGGTTTCTGTCTCCCCCTTTTTGGTTCTGAATAGTTATGTTTCTTTCAATGCAGAAGACAGAGCCCTGTCTCCTGATCATTTATTGTATCATCTGACACCGCCGCGTCAAGGGAGTGTACAGCAGACTATGAACACCATTAAACTGATTGCCGTGGATCTGGACGGCACACTTTTGACAAACAGCAAACAACTCACGGAGCGGACCAGGTCGGCCGTGGCGAACGCCCTGGATGCGGGAATCTGTGTTGTGCCGGTGACAGGCCGGCCGATGTCCGGCATTCCCGGGGAGGTGCTCTGTATTCCCGGGATACGGTACGTCATTTCGTCGAATGGCGCGGTGACGGAGGACCTGACGGCCGGAGAGAAACTGCGCAGCGCGCTGCTGGATGCGGATACGGCAGCTGCCATTGCGGAGATTCCGATGCGGCTTGGACTGATACACAGTGTTTTCATTGACGGGACAGGCTTTTGCGAACCGTCCTTCTTTGAAAAACAGCTGGAGCGGTTCCGGGGCACACCTGTGGAGACATATGTCCGCAGAAGCAGGAAAATCACGGCAGATCTGCAGACATTGATCCGGCAGACAGGGTATGGCGTGGAAAATATCTGGATCATGGCCGGGGACGGTGCCGAGAGGGACGCGCTGGACAGGATGATACGGGAGACCTGGCAGGTGCAGACTGTGCTGACCGCAGCGCAGGACATCGAGGTGGGCAGTCCGGAAGCAGACAAGGGAAAGGCCCTGGCCGCGCTGGCCGACAGGCTCGGCATCAGGAAAGAAGAGATTCTGGCGGTCGGGGACAACGAAAATGACCTGGGTATGTTCCGGGCGGCCGGAACGGCTGCGGCTATGGGAAATGCTTCTGATTCCGTAAAACAGGCAGCCTGCATGGTGACAGATACCAATGAACAGGACGGCGCCGCCAAAGTGATCGAAACCGTCATCGCAGAGATGCGGAAACTGCAGGACAAAACCGGGACGGCGTGCATGGAAAGCGTTGAAAAAGCAGCAAAAATATATTAAGATAATTCACAGAGTGTTCAAAGAAAACAGACAGTAATA
>CAMODP010000052.1 GCA_946611445.1 uncultured Eubacterium sp. | reverse complement strand
TACAATGTCTCATGTACGGAACCCGCTCAGACTTTTTCAATCTCTAAAAAACTAACTTCAGGAGGCTGCATGAAGGAGAGATTCCCCCATCCGATTCATTTTCCGCAGGAAGTGGGAACCTTTGTCGAGGATGCCATCGGGCAGTATGAACGCCGGTATGAGGCCCCGGTGCCGGACGGTGACCTGCAGGAGCAGATCTGGTACAGGATCCCTGTTCCGGATGGTATGTCCGGAGACGGGTCGGAGTACCATATCTATGTGAAGAAGGCTGCCTCGCGCAGGCTGTGTGTTTTTCTGTCGGGAGGCGGGATGGCGTGGAATGCGTTTACCGCGGCCAGGCCTGTGACGGGAGCCAAGGTCGCGGCGGGCATGCCGAACTATTACTGGAACAACCTGCGGCCGTTTACGCAGTTCATGAACATCAATACAGGGATTACGGAAATCGGGAATGCCAAAAACCCGTTTGATGACTGGAATTTTGTCGTCGTTACCTATGCAACCGGAGATCTGCATATAGGAGACGCGTCCTTTCCCTATGAGGCGGAGGACGGGACGCAGCAGGTGCTGCATTTTCACGGGCACCGCAATTTTCTGGCAGCTATGCGGATCTGCAGGGAGATGTTCCCGGAGGCGGAACGGCTGCTGATCGCGGGAGACAGCGCGGGCGGCTTTGCCGTGCCGGCGCTGGCAGATGAGATTCTGACGCAGTATTATCCGGACTGCAGGGAAGTGACGCTGCTCTCTGACAGTTCACAGCTGCTGTACAGACGGTGGAAGAGCACGATCCGTGATCTCTGGAAGGCTGCCCCGGAGAGATGGGAGGCCGTGCACACAAATAACCTGACAGTGGACTGGTACCGGCAGCTATATGAAAAGTACGGCGATACCATCCGGTATCTGTACGCGGGATCTGTCAGGGATTACCTGCTCAGCGCATATTACAATGATGTGACACACAAGGAGTACAGCACGGACAGGGAAGTACAGGAGCAGTACTATCGGAATATGCGCGGGATGATCCGCGACCTGAAAAAAATCACCCCGGCCTTCAGCATGTTTGTCTATGACTTCCGCAACCTCAGATTTCTGCTCGGGGGAACCGTCCACACGGCTGTCCGGCAGAAGCGGTTTTATTTCCGCAACCACGGAGGCCCGTCCATGGCGGAATGGCTGGCAGACGCGGAGCGGGGCATCCTGTGCGATGTAGGAACAGAATTATTGATGTAAAAAGGAGTGTACCATGTTCAACCGCAACCAGAATTCATCCAATATCCTGCGCGTCGTGGCAGGACTGTATCTGCTGTATCTGGCATACCAGCTGTTTAAGGACGGTATCCTGAACGGTGAAATGGTGGGAACCATGCGCATCGTCGGGATCGCGGCTATGGCAGTCTTTTTTGTGACGGGCGTAATCCTGACCGGCTCCTTTATTAAAAGCCAGCTGAAGCCGGCCGAAGAGCCGGAAGACGCTGAAGAAATGAAGAAACCGTCTGCTGCTGAAGCGCAGGAAGATGCCGAGGAAACGACTGACGGTAATTCCGCTGCGGAAGAGAACTCTGCTGCTGACGATGCCTGTGGTGATGATACTGACTCTGTTTCCGGGCTGTAATAAAACGTTGAAAAAAATTAACAAAAATGAAAAATACAAGATGTGCGACAGGGGAACATAATCTGTCACAACATCTTGTATTTTTATGTTCAAAATGCCGAAAAACCGCGTGGTTATGCGGAAAATGCGGTTTGCATTTCCCAAAAATCCGGGTATAATAGAATTTGCGTTTTGAAGGGTGAATTGCTTTTACAATATCAGACAGAGGTATTTGGTATATGATAAATGCAATTCAGGAGTACATTTCTTACCTGCACGATATCAGGAAGATTTCGTATAACACAGAAATATCGTATGAAAGGGATTTGAAAAAGGCTGCCGATTACTTTGCTTCTCAGGAAATAGGGGACCTGACGCAGGTGACGGAGACAAATCTGAATTCCTATCTGCTGTTTTTGGAAAGAGACCACATGTCACCGGCTACGGTGTCCAGGAATATTGCTTCTCTCCGATCTTTCTATCAGTATATGCTGCACGAAAAGAAGATCGACCGGGATCCGTCCGAGCGGCTGAAACCGCCGAAGGTGGAGAAAAAGGCGCCGCAGATCCTGACAAGAGAAGAAGTGGTGAAGCTGCTCAGTCAGCCGAATCTGAATACGGACAAAGGTCTGCGGGACCGGGCCATGATCTGCCTGATCTACGCGACAGGCATACGGGTCAGTGAACTGGTGCATCTCAGGGTGGTTGATGTGAATCTGCTGAAAGGGTATCTTACCTGCGCGGAAAACGGCCGTGAACGGGTGATCCCGATGGATGAGATGACGCAAGAAGCGGTCGAGGCCTACATGACGAATGCCAGGGAACGTCTGCTGAAGGGGCACGACAGCGAGTATCTGTTTACCAACTGCTCGGGTACATCCATGAGCAGACAGGGCTTCTGGAAGGTTCTGAAGGGTTATGCCGCAGAGGCAGGCATCACCAAGGATATCACACCGCATACGATGAGGCATTCGTTTGCTGCCCACATGCTGCAGCAGGGGGCGGACATCCGAAGCGTGCAGCAGATGTTAGGACACGCGGATGTGACCACAACACAGATTTACATGCAGTTGGTGTAATCAGGATCTTTTTCATTCTTAACTTTAAAGAACAGATTGGGGAAAACAGATTAAGGAACAGAGACGGGTTGCTGCCCGACATCCTTTACACGTGTTTATCCGTTTCTTTCGGATATATGTGCGAAGGACGCTCAATGCAGCAACCCGTATTATTTTTCTGATCGCTGAGGACAGATAATGCCTCGGTCAGCACAGCGCGGCAATTTCATAGATCAGACGCTCGGAGTCATCCCAGCCCAGGCAGGGATCCGTAATTGACTTCCCGTATACGTGGTGCGCGGCACCGATCTGCTGGCAGCCCGGCTCCAGATAGCTCTCAATCATCAGGCCCTTTACCAGACGCGCCACAAGAGGATCATAGCGCCGGCTGTTCAGGATTTCCCTGGCGATGCGGGGCTGCTGATCGTACTTCTTTCCTGAATTGGCGTGGTTTGTATCCACGATGACCGCGTGATTCTGCAGGGTGGTCTCGTCGTATTTCTGCAGCAGCAGCTCAAGATCCTCAAAATGATAGTTGGGGATGTTGTTGCCGTGTTTGTTTGTGGTTCCCCGGAGCACTGCATGGGCGAGGGGATTTCCGCTGGTCCGGTATTCTCCGTTGCGGTATCCGAAGGTGTGCGGACACTGCGCCGCGATGATGGAATTAATCATTACCGTCAGGTCGCCGCTGGTAGGGTTTTTCATGCCGGCAGGTATGTCCATGCCCGAGACGGTCAGACGGTGCTGCTGGTTTTCGACAGAACGGGCGCCTATCGCAACATACGACAGAAAATCCGACACATAACTCCAGTTGTGCGGATAGAGCATTTCATCGGCCGCTGTCAGGCCGGAATTCTCTATGGCGTGAATATGCATCCTGCGCATGGCAATCAGGCCTGCGGCCAGATCCGGCTGCCTCTCGGGATCCGGCTGGTGCGTGATGCCCTTATAGCCGATCCCCGTCGTGCGTGGCTTGTTCGTATAAATACGCGGGACCAGGACCAGGCGGTCAGCGACCTTTTCCTGGACCTTCGCCAGTCTTTCTACATATTCAAGTACAGCTTCCTCATTGTCGGCGGAACAGGGCCCGATAATCAGCAGAAACTTGTTGGATTCGCCGGTGAAGACGGCACGGATCAGGTCGTCGCGCTCCTTCTTTATCTTCTGCACAGTGGCGGATACCGGAACGATTTCCGAAAGCTCCTCAGGCGTCGGCAGGTTTTTGATAAATGTGAAACTCATATTGCTTGTATACCTCCTGTGTGTGATTATCATGCAGAAACTGCGATGCGTCAATAGGTTAGTAATGAAGGAGGCACAGGTCTGACCCCGGAGGAGACAGGGGTCTGACCCCTGTCTCCTCCTCTTGACTACGAAGCGGAATAGCTTATAATCTATTCAACACGGTATTTCCTGCCTGGAACAAACGTACGCAAAATGTCTGCGCGGAAAGGACGGCACCATGATCCTGAATGACTGGCATCTTCACTCGCAGTTTTCTTCGGACAGTGACGAGCGCATGGAGAATCTGGCGGAGGCGGCAATGCGCCTGGGCATGACGCGCATCTGTGTCACGGATCACTATGATATGAATTATCCGACCGGGGAATTTCAGCTGGATACGGTGGCGTATCTGCGGAAACTGGGTGAATTGCGGGAAATGTACCGCGGAAGGTGCGAGATCTTCAGCGGCGTGGAGATGGGACTCTTTCCGGATAAGGAGGCTGCCGGAGAGGCCGGCAGGTATATGGAGTCGCAGCCGTATGATTTTATCATAGGGTCGGTGCACTGCATCAACGGTGTGGATCCGTATTATCGTGACCGGATCGAGGCGGATGACCCGGAGCTGTACAGGATGTATTTCGCGTGTACCCTGGAGTGCCTGCGCGCCTGCAGGGGATTCCAGGCACTGGGACATCTGGATTATGTGGTGCGGTACGGATATGACAAAGGCAGGAACTACTGCTGGGAGGATTACCGGGACCTGATTGATCCGATCCTGGAGGAGCTGGTTTCCCGCGGCATCGCACTGGAGCTCAATACGGCCGGCCTTCGGCAGGGCCTGGGCTTTCCGAATCCGCAGAGCGGCATCCTGGCCCGCTACCGCGAGCTGGGAGGAGAGATGGTGACGGTGGGGTCTGACGCGCACCGCGCGAAGGACCTTGGATACGGGTTTTACGCGGCGTGGGAGATCCTCAGAGAGGCGGGGTTCCGCTATGTCACGGAGTTCCGTGAAAAGACTCCGTATTTTCTTCCATTAGATACTTGAATTTTCCCTTCGGATTTTGTATAATATCTAGGAGTTTGAGAAACTTTTAACAAATACAAGAACAAATTATGTGTAGGAGGAATTTGTAACATGGCAGTAAAAGTCGCAATCAATGGATTTGGACGTATTGGCCGTCTGGCTTTCCGTCAGATGTTCGGCGCTGAGGGATTTGAGATCGTCGCGATCAACGACCTTACCTCTCCCAAGATGCTGGCCCATCTTCTGAAATATGATTCCACACAGGGCAGATATGATAAGGGTGAGACTGTTGTTGCAGGTGAAGATTCCATCACTGTCGACGGCAAAGAGATCCGCATCTATGCTGTGGCTGATGCCAAAGAACTTCCCTGGGGCGAACTGGGCGTAGACGTTGTGCTGGAGTGCACCGGTTTCTACACCTCCAAGGCCAAAGCACAGGCTCATATCGATGCAGGCGCAAAGCATGTCATCATCTCCGCACCGGCAGGCAATGACCTTCCGACCATCGTTTACAATGTAAACCATGCCAGCCTGACCAAGGAAGACAAGATCATTTCTGCCGCTTCCTGCACCACCAACTGCCTGGCCCCGATGGCGAAAGCTCTGAACGATTTCGCTCCGATCAAGTCCGGCATTATGTGCACAATCCATGCTTACACCGGCGACCAGATGACCCTGGACGGCCCGCAGAGAAAGGGCGATCTGAGAAGATCCCGCGCAGCCGCTGTCAATATCGTTCCGAACAGCACCGGCGCTGCCAAGGCCATCGGCCTGGTTATCCCGGAACTGAACGGCAAGCTGATCGGCGCTGCACAGCGTGTTCCGACCCCGACCGGTTCCACCACCATCCTGAACGCTGTTGTTGAGGGTGAGGTCACTGTTGAAGGCATCAATGCCGCCATGAAGGCTGCTGCCAACGAGTCCTTCGGCTACTGCACAGATGAGATCGTATCCAGCGATATCATCGGCATGCGCTACGGCTCCCTGTTCGATGCAACCCAGACAATGGTTCTGCCGCTGGACAACGGCACCACACAGGTTCAGGTTGTTTCCTGGTATGACAACGAGAACTCCTACACCAGCCAGATGGTCCGCACAATCAAGCACTTCGGAAAGCTGCTGGGCGCATAAGTCACAGGACTGCCGGAAACGCGATGACAGAAGGACGGCAGCGCGAGCCCATGTACGGGACTGCTAATCCTTGAGGATCTGACGGGATCCGGTCTGCTAATGGGCCGGGTCCCTTTTTAAGTATTTCACGCGCGCACCTCTGCGGATGGCGCGTGAACACCACGTTTTGGAGGTACACAGATATGGGACTGAATAAAAAGTCTGTTGACGACATCAACGTAAAGGGCCAGAGAGTCCTGGTGCGCTGTGATTTCAACGTTCCGCTGAAGGACGGAAAGATCACAGACGAGAACCGTCTGGTGGCGGCCCTTCCTACCATTAAGAAGCTGATTGCTGACGGAGGAAAGGTGATTCTCTGCTCTCATCTGGGCAAGCCGAAGGGAGAGCCGAAGCCCGAGCTGTCTCTGGCGCCGGTGGCAGTGCGCCTGTCAGAGCTGCTGGGACAGGAAGTGAAGTTTGCCGCTGATCCCGAGGTCGTCGGCCCGAACGCGAAAGCGGCTGTGGAAGCCATGAAGGACGGAGATGTCATCCTTCTGGAGAACACACGTTACCGCGTGGAAGAGACGAAGAACGGCGAGGCTTTTTCAAAGGAACTGGCCTCTCTGGCGGATGTCTTTGTCAATGACGCGTTCGGAACAGCGCACCGCGCGCACTGCTCCAATGTCGGCGTGACCCAGTACGTACAGACTTCTGTCGTCGGTTACCTGATGGAGAAGGAGATCAATTTCCTGGGAAATGCCGTTGAGAACCCGGTCCGTCCGTTCGTGGCCATTCTGGGCGGCGCGAAGGTGGCTGACAAGCTGAACGTCATCTCCAACCTTCTGGAGAAATGCGACACCCTGATCATCGGCGGCGGCATGGCCTATACCTTCATCAAGGCAAAAGGCGGAGAGATCGGCACATCCCTGCTGGATGACACGAAGATCGACTACTGCAGGGAAATGATCGAAAAGGCCGAAAAACTCGGCAAGAAGCTGTATCTGCCCGTTGATACGGTGACTACAGCCGAATTCCCGAATCCCATTGACGCGGAGATCGCGACGGAGATCGTTGATTCGGACAAGATCCCTGCCGACCGCATGGGCATGGATATCGGACCGAAGACCATTGCCATGTATGCTGACGCCGTCAAAAACGCGAAGACCGTAGTCTGGAACGGACCGATGGGTGTCTTTGAGAACCCGATCCTGGCAGCAGGCACAAAGGCCGTGGCAGAGGCGCTCGCGGAGACAGATGCCACCACGATCATCGGCGGCGGCGATTCTGCGGCAGCCGTGAACCAGCTGGGATACGGCGACAAGATGAGCCACATCAGCACCGGCGGCGGCGCGTCCCTCGAATTCCTGGAGGGCAAGGAGCTCCCGGGTGTTGCGGCGGCAAATGACAAGTAAAATACAGTATAATCACAATAAACAGACAGGAGGCTGATACCAATGGCAAGAAGAAAGATTATTGCAGGAAACTGGAAAATGAACATGCCCCCGAGCGAGGCTGTTGCACTGGTCGAGACGCTGAAACCCCTGGTTCAGAACCCGGATGTTGACGTCGTATTCGGCGTGCCGGCGATCGATATCATCCCGGTTGCGGAAGCTGTAAAGGGCACCGCGATCGCAGTTGCCGCAGAGAACATGTACTTTGAGGATAAGGGTGCCTATACCGGCGAGATCGCTCCCGCAATGCTCAAGGACGCCGGCGTACAGTATGTCATTCTCGGACACTCAGAGAGAAGAGATTATTTCAAGGAGACCTCTGAGGATGTCAACAAGAAGATGCTGAAGGCCTTTGAGTACGGCATTACCCCGATCATGTGCTGCGGCGAGTCCCTGGAGCAGAGAGAGCAGGGCATCACGATGGACTGGATCCGTCAGCAGGTGAAGGTCGGCTTCCAGAATGTGACGGCAGAGCAGGCAAAGACAGCTGTCATCGCCTATGAGCCGATCTGGGCCATCGGCACCGGCAAGACCGCGACGAGCGAGCAGGCGGAGGAAGTCTGCAAGGGCATCCGCGAGTGCATCGCCGAGATCTATGACACAGATACGGCTGAGGCCATCCGTATCCAGTACGGCGGCTCCGTCAACGCCGGAAACGCTGCTGAACTGTTTGCCATGCCGGATATCGATGGCGGCCTGGTGGGCGGCGCATCCCTGAAACCGGATTTCGGCAAAATTGTCTGCTATAAATAAGCCGCTTTTTGTGAGAAAATCATTCTAGTAAAAAAAATCTAATTATTCTGGAGGGAATAACAGCATGGCAAACAAATGGGTCTATTTGTTCACCGAAGGAAATGCCAACATGCGTGAGCTGCTCGGCGGCAAGGGCGCGAACCTGGCGGAGATGACCAATATCGGTCTTCCGGTTCCGCAGGGCTTCACGATCACGACAGAGGCCTGCACGCAGTACTATGAGGACGGCAGGGAGATCAATCCCGAAATCCGCGGCCAGATTGAAGAGTACATCGGCAAGATGGAAGAGATCACCGGCAAAAAGTTCGGCGACAAGGAGAATCCGCTCCTGGTCTCCGTGCGTTCCGGCGCCAGAGCCTCCATGCCCGGCATGATGGACACAATCCTGAATCTGGGCCTGAATGAGGAAGTCGTGGATGTCATCGCGAAAAAGTCCGGGAACCCGCGCTGGGCATGGGACTGCTACAGAAGATTTATCCAGATGTACTCAGATGTCGTCATGGAGGTGGGCAAGAAGTACTTCGAAGAGCTCATCGACAAGATGAAAGCTGAAAAGGGCGTGACCCAGGATGTGGATCTGGACGCAGATGACCTGAAGAAGCTGGCCGGTCAGTTCAAGGCCGAGTACAAAGCCAAAATCGGCGAGGACTTCCCGGATGATCCGAAGGAGCAGCTGATGGGTGCGGTCAAGGCCGTGTTCCGCTCCTGGGACAATCCGCGCGCGAATGTTTACCGCCGCGACAATGATATTCCGTACAGCTGGGGCACAGCTGTCAACGTACAGTCCATGGCATTCGGCAACATGGGAGATGACTGCGGCACAGGCGTTGCCTTCACCCGCGATCCCGCTACCGGCGCCAAGGGCCTGTTCGGTGAGTTCCTGACCAACGCCCAGGGCGAAGACGTCGTGGCCGGCGTCCGCACACCCATGCACATCAATGAGATGGAGCAGAAGTTCCCCGAGGCATTCGCGCAGTTCACCGAAGTCTGCAAGACACTTGAGAATCACTACAGAGATATGCAGGATATGGAGTTTACCGTTGAGAACGGCAAGCTGTACATGCTGCAGACCAGAAACGGCAAGAGAACCGCGCAGGCGGCTCTGAAGATCGCCTGTGACCTGGTGGATGAGGGCATGCGGACCGAGGAAGAGGCTGTGGCCATGATCGACCCGAGAAACCTCGATACCCTGCTGCATCCGCAGTTTGACGCTGCGGCTCTGAAGGCTGCAAAACCCATGGGCAGAGGCCTGGGCGCTTCTCCCGGCGCTGCCTGCGGCAAGATCGTGTTTACCGCTGACGATGCCGTAGAGTGGGCAAACCGCGGCGAAAAGGTCATCCTGGTCCGTCTGGAGACTTCTCCGGAGGATATTACCGGCATGAAGTCCGCAGAAGGTATCCTGACCGTCCGCGGCGGCATGACCAGCCACGCAGCTGTCGTAGCCCGCGGTATGGGTGAGTGCTGCGTTTCCGGCTGCGGCGACATCGTTATGGATGAGGAGAACAAGAAGTTCACACTGGCCGGCAAAGAGTTCCACGAGGGCGACTACATCTCCATCGACGGCTCTACCGGAAATATCTATGACGGCGTGATCGCTACCACAGATGCCCAGATCGCCGGCGAATTCAGCCGTATCATGGGCTGGGCCGACAAGTTCAGAAGACTGCGCGTCCGCACGAATGCCGACACACCGGCAGACGCGAAACGTGCCCGCGCTCTCGGCGCAGAAGGCATCGGCCTCTGCCGTACCGAGCACATGTTCTTTGAAGAAGACAGAATCGCCGCTTTCCGCGAGATGATCATCTCCGAGACACCGGAAGAGCGCGAGGCTGCCCTTTCCAAGATCCTGCCGTATCAGCAGGGCGACTTCGAGCAGCTGTTTGAGGCCATGGAAGGCAATCCGGTCACCATCCGTTTCCTGGATCCGCCGCTTCATGAGTTCGTCCCGACAGATGAGATGGAAATCGCGAAACTGGCAGCTACCAAGGGCAAGAGCGTGGAAGAAATCAAAGCCATGATCGCCTCCCTGCATGAATTCAATCCGATGATGGGACACCGCGGGCTGCGTCTGGTCGTCACATTCCCGGAGATCGCCGTCATGCAGACAAAGGCAGTCATCCGCGCAGCCATCAATGTCCAGAAGAAGCATCCGGACTGGGTTGTCACGCCTGAGATCATGATCCCGCTGGCCAGCAGCCAGAGAGAGCTCCGCTATGTAAAGAATATCGTCAAGACCACGGCGGACGCTGAGATCGCCCTTTCCGGCGTGAAGCTCTCCTATCAGGTCGGAACAATGATCGAGGTTCCGCGTGCCTGCGTGAGAGCACACCGGATCGCGGAAGAGGCTGACTTCTTCTGCTTCGGCACAAATGATCTGACCCAGTTGACATACGGCTTCTCCCGTGACGATGCCAACAAGTTCCTGAATGCCTACTATGATCAGAAGATCTTCGAGAACGATCCGTTCGCAAAACTCGACCAGGTAGGTGTGGGACGTCTGATGAAGATGGCCATTGACCTGGGCAAGCCGGCCAACCCGAATCTGCACATCGGCATCTGCGGCGAGCACGGCGGCGATCCGAGCTCCGTCGAGTTCTGCC
>CAMODP010000051.1 GCA_946611445.1 uncultured Eubacterium sp. | reverse complement strand
CCGGAGCAAAGTGAATGACCGGACCCGTGCGATTGTTATCATCAATCCGAACAATCCCACCGGCGCGGTATACAGCAGAGACGTGCTGGAGGAAATCGTACAGATTGCGAGAGAGAACCAGCTGATTATCTTTTCAGATGAGATTTATGACCGCCTGATTATGGACGGTTATACCCACATTCCCATCGCGTCTCTTGCGCCGGATCTGCTCTGCGTGACGTTTTCAGGCCTTTCAAAGTCTCACATGGTAGCCGGCTTCCGCATCGGCTGGATGGTCTTCTCCGGAAACAAGAGAAAAGCCGCGGATTATCTGGAAGGCATCAATATGCTTTCCAATATGAGACTCTGTTCCAACGTGCCTGCGCAGTCGATCGTACAGACGTCTCTGGGCGGTTACCAGAGCGTAAATGAATACATAGTCCCGGGCGGCAGGATCTATGAGCAGCGGAACTTCATATATGAAGCGCTGCGGGATATACCGGGCATCAGCGTGGTAAAACCGAAGGCCGCTTTTTATATTTTCCCCCGTCTGGATGTGGAAAAGTTCCATATTACGGATGACATGAAGTTTGCCTATGACTTTCTCCACGAGAAACAGGTACTGGTTGTACAGGGGACAGGCTTCAACTGGGTGGCGCCGGATCATTTCCGGATCGTCTATCTGCCGCACAGGCGGACGCTTGCGCAGGCAATGCAGAAGCTTGGCGATTTTCTGGAAAACTATGAACAGTGAGATCCGCGCAGCGGGATAAAACCGGCAGGACAGGAGAAAAAGATGATGGCCGCAAAAGAGAAAGAGGTTGAAATCTGTGATGAGTTTTGTGTCCATCCGCATATCACGCCTGCGGATATGCCGGATGAAGACGTGACCAGAGCGATGGCAGAGCTCTTCAAGACATTCGGAGACCCTACCAGACTGAGGATTCTGGCGGCGCTCTCCCGGCAGGAACTGTGTGTCTGCGACATCGCGGATCTTCTGTCCATGACGCAGAGCGCGATTTCACATCAGCTGCGGGTACTGAAGCAGCAGGAACTCGTCCGTTTCCGCAGAGACGGCAAGACAGTGTATTACTCACTGGCGGATTCCCATGTGGAGACGATCCTGTCACAGGGTCTTGAACATGTCTGTGAACCGGACAGGCAGTGACTGCAGAAAAAACGGGCGGCGGCAGGCTGCACCATACATAAAAAAGGCATAAGGGAGGATTACCCGGAACAAAGGATAAGAGATAAGGCAAGGGGGTGTTTTGCAGTGAGTTTTCAGATGAAGGCGACTCCGCAGATTGTAGGTCTGACGGAGGAGTGTGTGAAGAATTCCACGATCGACGTTTCTCTTTACAGAGAATATGATGTAAAAAGAGGCCTTCGGGATATCAACGGCGCCGGCGTGCTGGCCGGTCTCACCCAGATATCCAACATTGTGGCATTCCGGTATGAAGACGGCAGGAGAATACCCTGTGACGGCGAACTGTATTACAGAGGCATTGACGTCAGGCAGCTGACAAGGGGATTTGTCAATGAGAGCCGCTTTGGCTTTGAAGAAGCTGCCTATCTGCTGATATTCGGCAAGCTGCCGGATGCCGTGCAGCTGGAAGAGTTTCGCCGCATTCTTGCAAATCAGAGATCACTGCCGAAGAATTTTACCCGCGATGTCATCATGAAGGCGCCGAGCATGGACATGATGAATACGCTGTCGCGCAGTGTGCTGACACTGTATTCCTATGATCCGCTGGCGGATGATATTTCGCTGCCGAATGTACTGCGGCAGTGCCTGAATCTGATTGCCATTTTTCCCATGCTGTCGGTGTACGGCTATCAGGCCTATAACCACTACCTGAAAGGGAAAAGCCTGTATATCCACAATCCGTCAAAGAAGCTGAGCACGGCGGAGAACATCCTGCGGCTGCTGCGGCCGGATAAGAAGTATTCTCCCTTCGAGGCGAAGGTGCTGGACCTGGCCCTTGTGCTGCATATGGAGCACGGAGGCGGCAACAACTCCACCTTTACGACACATGTGGTTACATCCTCCGGCACGGACACCTATTCGGCGGTTGCGGCAGCCTTGGGATCTCTGAAGGGCCCCAAGCACGGCGGCGCCAATATCAAGGTCGTCCGGATGTTTGAAGACCTGAAAAAGAATGTCAGAGACACGACCGATGAGGAAGAAGTGGGGAATTACCTGCGGAAGCTGCTGAATAAAGAAGCCTTTGACAGACAGGGACTGATCTACGGCATGGGACACGCCGTCTATTCCATCTCGGATCCCCGCGCGCAGATATTTAAGGCCTATATAGAGATGCTGGCGGTGGAGAAGGGCCGTGAAGCCGACTACCGGCTGTACGCGATGGTAGAGCGGCTGGCACAGCAGATCATTGCCTCCGAGAGGCATATCTACAAAGGCGTCAGCGCCAATGTAGACTTCTACAGCGGATTTGTATACAGCATGCTGGATCTGCCGCTGGAGCTGTACACACCGATCTTTGCCTGTGCGCGCATCGTTGGATGGAGCGCCCACAGGATGGAGGAGCTGATCAATACGGATAAGATTATCCGGCCGGCGTATAAAAACATAAAGGAGACAGATGCCTATGTCCCGCTCGCAGAGAGATAAGAGCAGTCTGGCCGCTGCCGGCGGCATCTTTTCCGGGCTGTGCCCGGACGAGTGGTTTCAGTCAGCCTGGGAAGTGCCGTATGAGGAGCTGTACAGACAGGGATTCAGACTGATCCTGTTCGATATAGACAATACACTGGTGCATCATGGCGCACCGGCGGATGACCGGGCTGTACAGCTGGTCAGGAGGCTGCGCGGGATGGGGTTTGCCGTCTGCGTGCTCTCCAACAACGGGGAGGCGCGGGTAAAGCCCTTCGCGGAAGCGGTGGACGCTCTCTGCGTGTTCAAAGCCGGCAAGCCCTCCGTCCGCGGCTACCAGCGTGCCTGCCGGATGGCAGGATATGATGCTTCTCAGACCGTCTGTGTCGGCGACCAGCTGTTTACCGACATATGGGGGGCAAGAAGAGCCGGCATTCACTGCATTCTCGTGAATCCCATCTCGCCCAGAGAAGAGATACAGATTATCCTGAAACGGCGGCTGGAGTGGGTCGTCCTGTTTGTTTTCCGGGCAGGCCTGCGCAGGGGCGGCAGGACGGATATTCCGCCTGTGGGCTTTCAGGAAGAGGGCAGAGCGGTTCCCACGGGCAGCATAACACGGGGTCCCGACCGGGGCGGAAACCCGGGAGAAGACAGACGGGCGCAATAAACAGTTGAAAAGTGCCGGAAAGTATATTAAAATATAGCGTGCTTAAGAGAACGAATACAGAACAGAACAAAGGAGGATGATTCCAATGGCGGATATACAGGCAGGTGATTTTCGCAACGGCATTACGCTTGAGATCGACGGCAAGGTTTGCCAGGTAATAGAGTTTCAGCATGTAAAACCCGGAAAGGGCGCGGCATTCGTCAGAACCAAACTGAAAGACGTGATCAATGGCGGCGTGGTAGAAAAAAGCTTCCGTCCCACTGAGAAGTTCCCGTCAGCCAGGATTGACCGTGTAGAGATGCAGTATCTGTACAACGACGGCGACCTTTTCTACTTTATGAATAATGAGACCTACGATCAGATTGCCGTCAATCAGGAGACAGTCGGCGATTCCCTGAAGTTCGTAAAGGAAAACGAGATGGTCAAGATCTGCTCCTACAACGGCAGTGTGTTCTCGGTAGAGGCGCCGCTGTTTGTGGAACTGGTCATCACAGAGACAGAGCCCGGCTTCGCCGGCAACACTGCGCAGGGCGCTTCCAAACCGGCAACAGTCGAGACCGGCGCTCAGATCAGCGTGCCGCTCTTTGTAAACCAGGGAGACAAGGTCCAGATCGACACCAGAACAGGCGAGTACCTGAAACGCGTCTGACAGAGAATTGAAATGACAGCTGCGGTTCTTCTGCGGAAGGGCGGCAGGTGCAGTTCAGCGGACAGGCTGCCCGGGCGGCAGCCTGTCCACCGTATTTATCTTTCTGCATGCTCATGACAGAGCATGCATCTATTATTCAACAGCATTCAAGATCAGAATGCTGCCGCTGCCGGATCCGGCGCGGCATATTTCATATCTGCTAGAACAAAGAAACTGAATAATACGATACAGAGGCGTAGTGTATAAATTTTGAGAGCGAAATACCGAACGTACGTACAGACACGGATATCGCAACGCCCTAAGTCCTCGAAAGCATGAAATTCTAAGGCTTCCATGCGCCTCCTTCGGCTGCTCAATGTGATTAAGGCGTTCTCACTTCAGGTTTGTTGTGAATGACCAACTGCTGTGCTGTGAGCCGCCGTTCACGGAGCGGAAGCACCTGAAAGCCAAGAATTTCTATGCTTCCTGCGGAAACCGGGCTAATGCGATGTCCGCATCTGTGCGTACTGCGATAACACGACGGAAAAACCTGCTTTACCTCTAATAGCAGCATTTTGAGACGGAACTTCCTGTCTGAAGGACTGCGTTGGAGCAAGTGCTGACAGCCGCCGGGGTTCTGCAAGGCGTGAAGCGGGGACGAGATCGGGCATACCTCTGCCCGATCGAGAGCGAGACGTAGGAGTTCTCATCAGGAGAACTCCGGAGTTTCGAGCGATACCCCGCGAAGAGACTTGCAAAAACCCATGCGGCAGTCGCACGAAGCGACCGCAGGATGAGGACAGGGAGTTCCGGCACAGAATGCGTTCGTTACTGCAACTCTCAAAACGTATAGAATCTGACAGCCAGGCCTCTGCCTGCTAAACAGCAGCCGCGGCTTCAGCGGCAGAAACTACAGACCGTGTCACAGACAGTAAGAGGAGGAGAAAAATGGATCTGTACACATTTACGGAAGAACTGGAAAAAGAGATCAGAAAGCAGGAACAGGATATCCTGGAGATTGACCGTGAAGTCATCCGGAAAAACAACGGGGTCTGTCTGGATGCCATGATCCTGCGGGGGGAGAACCGAAGCATAGCGCCGGCCATATACCCGCAGCAGCTGTTCAGCCTGTACCAGCAGGGAATGAGCATCGAGGCTCTGGCCCGGCAGGCAGCCGGCTCTTTCCGGGAAGCATTTACAAACCCGGTGCGGGAACTGGACGGTTTTTTTGATGACTATGACAGATTCTGTGACAAGATATACTGCCGGCTGGTAAACCGCGGAAAAAACCTTCTGCTCCTGGACGAGCTGCTCAGTGAAGAATGGATGGATCTCGCGGTTACCTATTACTGCAGAATGCGTACCGAAGGAAGAGGGTGCGGCGCCATCCAGATCCGCAGGGGCTTCCCGGAGGACTGGGGAGTGGATGAAAAAAGGATCAGGGAGGATGCCTGGCGGAACACAATGCGGGATTATCCGCCGTTTTTGCAGCCGCTGTACCAGGCTATGCAGGAGTTGGGAGGAAGCGCCCCGGAACCGGCATACGATACGCGTCTGTTTGTCTTGTCGAATCGTGAGAAATTTCTGGGCGCGGTCAGCATCGCCTGTCCCGGTGAGACAGAACACCTTGCGGCTGAACTGGGAGGAAGCTTTTACGTGATCCCCAGCAGCATTCATGAGTGCCTGGTTCTGCCGGATGACAGTGTGCACGATCCGGAGGAACTCGGAGAAATACTCCGCAGTGTGAACAGCGCGGTAGTCGATCCGCAGGAGGTTCTGGCAGACCATGTATACCGGTATGACGCAGAGGAAAAAAGACTGCGGGAGTGCTGATTTTGGCATTGACAGGGGCGGACGGGCATGGTATTATAACCAACGTTGAAAAGAAAGCAGAGCGTCCGCTCTCACCTCAGCACAGCAGTGTGACTCGGGTATATACAGACAGTTTCCGGCCGGCTCTGCCGGGATGGCGCTGTCGTATAGGAGTGGACGGGGTGCGTCCGCTCTTTCTTTTTTACAGGAAACACATGATGCACAGTCATTCCAGGAGGTATGAAACAATTAGCGAGTTAATGATTAACGAGCAGATCCGTGACCGTGAAGTCCGTCTGATCGGAGAGAATGGGGAACAGTTAGGGATTATGTCTGCGAGGGATGCATACCTGAGGGCGCAGGATGCAGGCCTCGATCTGGTAAAGATCGCCCCGATGGCAAAACCGCCGGTATGCAAGATCGTCGATTACGGCAAGTTCCGCTACGAGCAGGCCCGCCGTGAAAAGGAGGCACGCAGAAAGCAGCACACCGTTGATATCAAGGAAGTGCGCATGTCTCCGAATATCGATACGAATGATCTGAATACCAAGGTCGGCGCTGCCAGAAAATTTCTGACCAAGGGTGACAAGGTTAAGGTGACCCTGCGTTTTCGTGGGCGTGAAATGGCGCACATGAACAGCAGCAGGCATATTCTGGATGAATTCGCTGAGGCACTGGCGGATATTGCGGTCGTCGAAAAGGCACCGAAGGTGGAAGGCCGCAGCATGACGATGGTGCTCAGCGAGAAACGCAAATAAAGCATAAGGAGGATACAGACAATGCCCAAAATGAAGACAAGCCGCGCGGCGGCAAAACGTTTTAAGGTGACAGGAACCGGCAAACTCGTCAGACATAAAGCCTACAAGAGCCACATTCTGACCAAGAAGACCACGAAGCGCAAAAGAAATCTCAGGAAGGCCACTCTTCTGGATGAGAGCAATGTGCGCAACATGAAGAAGGTTTTACCTTACATTTAATGTCTGAGGAGGAATACGGAAATGGCAAGAATTAAAGGCGGTCTGAACGCAAAGAAAAAACATAACAGAGTACTGAAGCTGGCCAAGGGCTACAGAGGCGCCAGAAGCAAACAGTACAGAATCGCAAAGCAGTCTGTGATGCGCGCGCTGGCTACTGCCTATGCCGGCAGAAAGCAGAGAAAGCGCCAGTTCCGTCAGCTCTGGATTGCCCGTATCAATGCGGCTGCCAGACTGAATGGCCTGTCTTACAGCAGATTTATGTTTGGCCTGAAGCAGGCCGGTGTCGACCTGAACCGCAAGGTGCTGGCTGACATGGCAGTGGCTGACAGAGAGGGATTCGCAGAGCTGGTGGAAATCGCCAAGAAGGCGCAGGCTTAAGCTGACGCCGCCAGTAAGACAGATATACAGCAAGGGGGCTGTGCACTGGGATCAGTGCGCGGCCCCCTTGCTGCATTTCTCAGACTTTCCCCCAGATCGTCTTCACATTTTCAAGACGCGCCGACATTCCGGTCAGCAGCGCGTCCGCGAGCGTGATGGCTGTCATGGCTTCGACGACTACGACAGCCCTGGGGACGATCACGGGATCATGGCGGCCGTGAATCTCCAGCGTGACCGCGTTGCCGTCTGAATCCACGGTCTGCTGCGGCTGCGCGATAGACGGCGTCGGTTTTACGGCGGCGCGAAGAATAATATCTGACCCGTCGCTGATGCCGCCCAGAATGCCGCCGGCATGGTTTGTCTTTTTTTCAAAGCCGGACAGGAATGCGTCATTGTTTTCGGATCCCCTGGCTGCCGCGGCAGAGAGTCCGTCTCCGATTTCCACAGCCTTGACGGCACCGACAGACATGACTGCCTTTGCGAGTTCGGCATCCAGCTTTCCGAAGACGGGGTTCCCGGCGCCTGCAGGCATGCCGCGGACAACACATTCTATGGTGCCGCCGGCCGAGTCCTGTGCCTGCAGACAGGATTCCAGCCATTTTTCCGCAAGAGCAGCGGCCTCAGCGTCCGGCATAAACAGAGCGTTGCGCAGAATCTCTTCCGGCTCGAAGCGGGTGATCTGCACGGGCCCGACGGACCGGGTGTAGGCTGTCAGCGTGATGCCCAGCTCTTTCAGAAGAAGGGCGGCTATGGCACCGGCAGCCACGCGGGCGGCGGTTTCTCTGCCGGAAGAGCGGCCGCCGCCGCGGTAGTCGCGGAAGCCGGATTTTCTGTCCTATCCGAAGTCGGCATGGCCGGGACGGTATGCAGCGGCCAGGCTGCTGTAATCGCCGGAACGCTGATTGGTGCTGCGGATCAGGACGGAGACGGGGGTGCCGGTCGTGCGGCCTTCGAAGACGCCGGAGAGGATCTCGACCCGGTCCTCTTCCCGGCGTGCGGTGGCGTATCTGCTTCTTCCGGGCCTGCGGCGGTCCAGCCAGGGCTGGATCAGATCCTCTGACAGAGGAAGGCCTGCCGGACAGCCGTCGATCACAGCGCCGATGGCGGGACCGTGAGATTCTCCCCATGTTGTGACGCGGAAAATTCTTCCGATTGATGAATCTGACATATGTGTAACTCCTCTCTCAGAGATTGATCAGGCGATTGCGAAATGTCTCGAATTCTTTCAGATGAACCTTAACACAGAACGACCGTCCGCGCAATCGCAGACAGGGTTTTCTGACGGTTTCGCGTCATTGACAAAAGAAGGGCGGACTGCGTATAATGGACGAAAACTTCGGGCTGGCCGCGCAGCAGAGGAGAAGAGCAGACCGGCCCGGCGGGAAGGAAAAGAGTACATCTATGAATTTCTTGCAGAGAATGGAAAGAAAATTCGGAAAATATGCCATCCGCCATCTGACGATGTATATTATCATGACATATGCGGCCGGCTATATCCTGTCTATGATGCAGAGTGCGGGAGGAAGCTATGGGGGCATCACCAGGCTGCTGATGCTCAGTCCATCGCTGATTCTCCGCGGGCAGATCTGGCGTCTGGTATCCTGGCTGCTGATTCCGCCGTCATCCCTCAGCATTTTTACGATCATTATGCTGTTCTGTTATTATCAGCTCGGTACGCTGCTGGAGAGGACCTGGGGGGATTTCCTGTATAATGTGTATATCTTTTTCGGGCTGATCATGACGGTCGTCGGCGCCTTTCTGCTGTTCTTTATCACAGGGAATGACTATGGACCGATGTTTACGACGTACTACGTGAGCCTGTCGATCTTTCTGGGCTTTGCCATGACGTTTCCGGATCAGCAGCTGCTGTTCATGTTCATCATACCGATCAAGATCAAGTACCTGGCGGTCATAGACCTCATTTATCTTGCGTATGAGATTATTACGTATTTCCGTTACGGTGCGGCATATGGACTTCCGGTTCTCGTGATGATTCTCTGCTCCCTTGCCAGCACGATCCTGTTTTTCTTTATGACGCGCCGGTACAGCCGTTTCAGTCCGAGAGAGAGGAGAAGACAGAGGGATTTTCAGAAGGCTATGAGAGGGCCGGGACCCTTCGGGACCCAGGGCAGGACAGGGACGGCGCAGCCGCGGACGCCATATGAAAAAGTAGACCGCACTACATTCGCCGGTGGTAAGAAGATGGCAGTACACCGCTGTGCTGTCTGCGGACGGACAGAACTGGACAGCCCGGATCTTGAATTCAGGTTCTGTTCCAAGTGCAACGGGAACTATGAGTATTGCCAGGACCATCTGTATACGCATATGCATGTGCAGTGAGCGCCCGCATCTCATGTACGTATCCGCAGCTCATGTCTGACAGAACACACGGAAGCCCGGCATGTATCTGATATACGCTTCACCATCAGAAAGGAACCATTCATGAAAGAGCCATTTGTGACAAAAGAGAAACTGGAAGAGATCGCACGGGATATCCCGACGCCTTTTCATCTCTATGATGAAAAGGGAATCCGGGAAAATGCCCGCGCTGTGCAGGAGGCCTTTGCCTGGAATCCCGGCTTCCGGGAGTATTTTGCCGTCAAAGCCACGCCGAATCCCACGCTGATCCGCATTCTGGGAGAGTACGGCTGCGGCTGCGACTGTTCTTCCATGACGGAGCTTATGCTGGCCGAGGCTATGGGCTTTACCGGGGATAAGGTCATGTTTTCATCCAATGATACGCCGCCGGAAGAGTACAGAAAAGCAGAGGATATGAACGCGATTATCAATCTGGACGACTTCACCAACATAGAGGAAGTGGAGAAGGAACTCGGGGGCTTCCCGAAAAAAATGTGCTGCCGATTCAATCCGGGCGGCCTCTTTGCCCTGTCCAACGGGATCATGGATAACCCCGGAGACTCCAAGTACGGGATGACCACGGATCAGCTTTTTGAGGCATTCAGGATTCTGAAGGCGAAGGGAGTGGAGGAGTTCGGCATCCATGCATTCCTGGCAAGCAATACCGTGACCAATGAATACTATCCGAAGCTGGCGGAGGTGCTGTTCCGCCTGGCTGTGAACCTGCAGAATGTCACAGGGGCGCGGATCACATTTATCAATCTGTCCGGCGGCGTCGGCATCCCGTATCAGCCGTGGGAGACGCCCAATGATATCCGGGTGATCGGCGAGGGCGTGCGGAAAGTATATGAGGAGATTCTGACAGCTGCCGGCATGGGTGACGTGGCGATCTATACGGAGATGGGCCGCTTCATGATGGGACCGTACGGTGCGCTCGTGACAAGAGCCATCCACAAGAAGCATATCTATAAGGAGTACATCGGGGTGGATGCCTGTGCCGTAAATCTGATGCGTCCGGCCATGTACGGGGCATATCACCATATCACGGTGATGGGCAAGGAGGATGCTCCCTGTGACCAGAAATATGATGTCGTCGGATCTCTCTGTGAGAATAATGATAAATTTGCCATTGACCGCATGATGCCGGAGATAGAGATCGGGGATCTGCTTTTCATTCACGATACCGGCGCTCACGGGTCCGCCATGGGGTACAATTACAACGGCAAGCTCTGGTCCGCGGAAGTGCTGCTGCGGGAAGACGGCGGCTGGGACATGATCCGCCGGCCGCAGACGGCAAAAGATTATTTCCAGACGATCGACTTCACGCCGGAATACAAAAAGATGTTTCCGGATAACTGTTGAGACGGCGGGCCTGCCGGAATGGGAATCCTTGATTTTCTGAAACCACTGTGGTACACTCTACAGGTGCACGGGCCGGCGTGTCGGAACTGGCAGACGAGGCAGACTCAAAATCTGTTGGCGGCAACGTCGTGTGGGTTCAAGT
>CAMODP010000050.1 GCA_946611445.1 uncultured Eubacterium sp. | reverse complement strand
ATTGCCGAACTGGTCCGGGGCAAGACCGGGCGTGTCTACGGGGCGCTGATGCAGATGCTGACCTCGATGAAGGGCCTGCCGCTGGCATATAACAAGGACATGCAGGAAGACAAGGAGTGCACCTTTGACGCTATTGATACCGTGAAAGCCTGTCTGCTCCTGTTTTCCGGGATGCTGGACACGCTCCGGTTCTGTCCGGAGGTAATGGAGGCTTCAGCCCGGAACGGATTTACCAATGCGACGGATGCGGCAGACTATCTGGTCGGCAGGGGGATCCCCTTCCGTGACGCCCACGGGATCATCGGGAGAATGGTGCTGTACTGCCTGGAGAAGGGCTGCGCCATAGATGATCTGTCTATAGAGGAGTTCCGCGGGTTCAGCCCGGTTTTTGACGAGGATATTTATGAGGCGGTCAGTGTGCGCACCTGTATTGAGCGGAGAAACACGGCCGGCGCGCCCGGACCAGCGGCTATGGAAGAAGAGCTGGAGGCGAACCGCAGCTATTTGCGGGAAAATCGGGAACTCTGATGAAAAAATCATCTTTATGCACAAAAATCAGTTGCCTTTTTTTGGCAGAAGTTATATAATTGCGTCCATGACGCACAAATGTGCGTGAGTTGCGGACAGATACGGTATTTCGGAGAGGTTGATTTGCAATGGACAAGAAATTGAGAGCAGGAATATTGGGAGCGACTGGCATGGTGGGACAGCGGTTTGTCACGCTGATGGACGGGCATCCCTGGTTTGAGGTGACCTGCGTGGCAGCGAGCGCCAGAAGCGCCGGACGCACTTATGAGGAAGCAGTGGACGGGCGCTGGAAGATGGAGACGGCCGTTCCGGAATATGTGAAGAAAATGCCGGTGCTGGACATCAGCGAGGTGGAAAAGATTGCCGGGGAGGTGGATTTTGTTTTCTGCGCCCTGAATATGCCGAAGGATGAGATCCGCCGGATCGAGGAGACGTACGCCAGGGCGGAAGTGCCTGTCGTTTCCAACAACAGCGCACACAGGTGGACACCGGATGTGCCGATGGTGATTCCGGAGATCAACGACAGCCATTTTGAGGTCATCCCGGCCCAGAAAAAACGTCTGGGGACACAGCGGGGATTCATTGCGGTAAAGCCGAACTGCTCGATCCAGAGCTATGCGCCCATCCTGAGCGCGTGGATGCCCTTTGAGCCGTATGAGGCGGTGGTCTCCACCTATCAGGCGATTTCCGGCGCCGGAAAGACCTTCCTTGACTGGCCGGAGATGGAGGGCAATGTCATCCCGTATATCGGCGGTGAGGAAGAAAAGAGCGAACTTGAGCCGCTGCGGATCTGGGGACATGTCGAGGACGGCCAGATCGTACGCGGGGAGCAGATGGTGATTTCCGCGCAGTGCATCCGCGTGCCGGTGCTGAACGGGCATACAGCGACTGTGAGCGTGCGTTTTCGGAAAAATCCTTCGTTTGACGAACTTGTCGCTGCAGCAGAGGCCTTTCGGGGTTATCCGCAGGAGCATCAGCTTCCTTCTGCGCCGTCGCAGTTTATCCGGTACATGCGGGAGGATGACCGTCCGCAGGTACGGCTGGATGTGATGGCGGAGAACGGCATGGGTATTACCTTCGGCCGTCTGCGTCCGGACAACCTGTTTGACTGGAAGTTTGTCGGCCTTTCGCACAATACGCTGCGCGGCGCTGCCGGCGGTGCCGTACTGTGCGCCGAGACGCTTGCGGCGAAGGGATATATTACAGCCAGGTGAGACTATGAATCAGTACGAAGCCATTTTCGTCAGAAAAACAGTGAGGAACTATGTCAATGAAGCGGTCTCCCCGGAGATTCTCGAGGAGATCCGCACCAGGTGCAGGGAATTCCTTCCCCTGTTTGAAGGGACGGAAACGGACATCTCCATCATTGACAACCGGAAGGGCCAGCTGCGCAGGCTGGGCCTGTTCGGCGTCCGCGCGCCATACTGCATACTGTTCTATTCAGAGGTGACCGCCCGGTACCAGATGAACATCGGCTTTCTCATGCAGCAGATGGCCCTGTATCTCTGTTCGCAGGGATACGGCACCTGCTTTGTGGGAGATACCCATGTCAGGAGGGAACTCCGGGAGAAGGGCGACCTGGTTCTCACCGGTATGCTGGCATTCGGCAGGAGTAAGGGAAGCTGTACGCGCAAGAGGACGGAGGCAAAGCGCCTGCCGATGGATGAACTGTGTGTGTACAGGGAGACACCGAAAAGCGGCATCAGGAGTCTGCTGGAGGCAGGCAGGATGGCGCCTTCCTCGCAGAATGCCCAGCCGTGGCGCTTTGTCGTGATGGACAGCCGTATCCACATCTTTACCAAAAAGCACCAGTTCTCACAGATGAGCCGGTACCGCTGGGAAGAGGTTGATTTCGGAATCCTCCTGGCCAACATGATGGTGACGGCGGAAGAGCTCTGGCTGGATGTGGACCTGATCCGGCTGGAGAACCTGACGCAGAAGAGCTTTCCCAGCAGTCAGTACGTGCTGAGCGCTGTTTTAAAATCATAGGAAAAACAGATTGCAAAACCGCAGTATTCGGTGTAACCTATCAGATGAATGAAGGTGAGAGGGAGTCTGTAATGGTTTTTGCTGATCTGTTTTTTCTGTTTTTGTTCCTGCCGCTCTGCCTGCTCTGCTATTATCATGCAGACCGGCTGCGCACCAGGAACATTATACTTATCGTCTTTTCTCTGATTTTCTATGCCTGGGGTGAGCCTGCCTGGGTGTTTCTGCTGGTTTTCAGCGCCTTTTTCAACTGGTTTATGGGACTTCAGATTGACCGGTTCCGCGAAGAACCGGCAGGAAAGCTGCTTCTGGCAGCTGCCCTTGTCGTGGATCTGGCATTTCTTCTCGTGTTCAAGTACACGGGCTTTTTCCTTGAGACGATCAACGGCGTGTTCCGGACTTCGATCCCGATTCCGGCAATCCGCCTGCCGATCGGCATCAGCTTCTTCACATTTCAGGCTATTTCCTATATTCTCGACTGTTACTGGGAGAGTGTGGAACCGCAGAAAAAGTTCTACCGCTTCCTGGTCTACCTGTCCTTCTTCCCGCAGCTGATCGCGGGACCGATCGTACGCTACAGCGTGATCGAGAAGGAACTGACAAACAGAAAAACAAACGCTGTCGATATGTACGAAGGCGCGCAGCGGGTCATTGTCGGACTGGCGAAAAAAGTCATTCTGGCAAACAATCTGTATGTGATCGTCGACCGGTTCTTCGGGAACAGCGTACAGGGCATGTCCCTGCTCGGCACCTGGTTTGTCGTGATTGTCTATTCGATGTATGTCTATTTTGACTTCAGCGGATATTCGGACATGGCGATCGGCATGGGACGGATGTTCGGTTTTCATTTTGATGAGAACTTCAATTACCCGTTCATGTGCCAGACTATCGCTGAGTTCTGGCAGAGATGGCATATCTCACTCGGATCCTTTTTCAGGGATTACCTGCTCTATGTTCCCCTGTTCGGAAAGAGACGCATGTACCTGAGCCTGTTCCTGGTGTGGTTCTGTACCGGCATGTGGCACGGCGCCGCCTGGAACTTTATCCTCTGGGGTCTGTATTTCGGCTGCTTCATCTTTTTCGAGCAGAGACTGGGCAAGAAAAAGATCAAAGCCTGGCCGGTGTGGTGGAAGCATATTTACAGCAAGCTGGTCATTGTGATCGGCTTCGGCATTTTTTATTTTGAAAATCTGCGCGACCTGGGCCGCTTTTTCCTGAATATCACAGGCATCAGCATGCTCACGGGCAGCGGCGGTTTTGCGGATCCGATCACGTGGGCGGCGCTGGTGAACAATATTTTCCTCATCATCGCGGCCGTACTGTTCTGTTTCCCGCTCATACCGAAGGCCCGCGAATGGTATGTGAACAGCCAGGATGACGCCGTCTTCCGGATCGGGAAGGTCGGCTCCATGATACTCTGCATCCTGCTGCTGGTGTGCAGTTCGATCATGCTGGTGGATACCACAAACAATCCGTTCTTGTACTGGCGGTTCTGACAGAGGATGGGAGAGCGATATGCAGGAAGACAGGAATGAAATGGAGATGGACCGGGAAGAACGCCGGAGACTGAGAAAAGAGAGGCAGGCAAAACGCCGCCGGAGGCTGGATCTGCGGCTGTCGCGGAGACTGGTTTCGGGACTGTTTCTGTTCTGGCTGCTGATTTCTCTTTTTCTGCTGGTATTTCCGCGCTCCAAGGTGTCCAATATAGAAAAAAGAGAGCTGACAAAATTCCCCGCTCTGTCCCTGAACAGCTGGTTCTCGGGCGAGTTTACGGACGGGGTGATGACCTGGTACACGGATACCGTGCCGTTCCGCGACGCGTTCAAGAATGCCAACAACAACCTGAAATCCCTGTTTGGCATCAGTTCCGGGAACACAGCAGAGGTCATCGGAAATGTCAAAAAGGTGTCGGATGAATCTCCGGCAGAGGAGAAGACAGAGACGGCTTCCGCTTCGGCAGGCAAGACGGCATCATCGGGAAGTGACGCGTCCATTCCTGCGTCTTCTGACGCGGCAGCATCTGCCGCAGCCGCTGCGTCTTCTGCTGCGGCCGAAGAGGAGGAGACCCGCGACTATCATCAGGAAAACGCGGAAGGTACTTTTGAAAACGGCTTTGTCATCGTCAATCTGGACGGACACTGGCGCGGTCTGCCTCTGTTCGCCGGCGGCGAATGTGAGAATTATATCAGCTTTATGAACGAGCTGTATGACCAGATAGGTGATACGGTCAAGATCTATTCCATGCCGGTCCCGCTGGCCAGCGAATACTACCTGCCGGCTAACTACAGCGAGTATTCCGTTCCGCAGGGAGAGACCTTTAAGAAGGTATGGTCAAAGCTGAACGAGGGCATTATCAAGGTTGACGTCACAGAGGTTCTGGACCAGCACAAGGAAGAGGATATTTACCTGCGCACCGATCATCACTGGTCGGCACTCGGCGCGTACTATTCCGCCCAGAAGCTGGCGGAAGCGGCCGGCGTTCCCTATGCCGCGCTGGACAGCTATAATGAGCAGTCAGTGGACGGCTATGTCGGCTCTCTGTATGGGTATACGCAGAGCTCCAATCTGCTCAATGATCCGGAGGTCTTTACCTGGTACGAGCCCGTGCCTGCCGTGGAAGCGGATCACTATGACATCAGCTTTAATTATCAGTATACAGACGGCCTGCTGATCGAGACAGACGTGCCGAATTCTTATCTGCGCTTTATGGGATCGGATGATCAGATTATCAAAGTGCGCACATCCGTGAAGAACGGCAGGAAACTGCTGATGCTCAAGGACAGCTACGGCAACGCGGAGATTCCGTTCCTGACGGGCTCCTTCGAGGAGATCTGGGTAATAGACCAGCGGTACTTTGCCAGGAACCTGCCTGATTTTATCAGGGCGATGGGCATCACGGACTTTGTATTCAGCTGTGACAGCGATACGGTCGGCAATCAGGTCGTCACATCTCTCGATCAGCTGATGACCCAGGACGCGGGCAGCGCCATTATTGATGACGCGCCGTCTGCCGGCAGCGGGACACAGGACGGCACTGCCGGCCAGGATGCTTATCCGGACCAGGAGGCATCCGGCGAACAGGAAACGGGCGCGGCACAGGTATAAAATAAGCGGATCCGGATCCCGGAAAGGATTGATTACATTATATGAAAGAACTGCAGTATCCGTTTGATTCCCAGATGATTCTGCGGAAGAGAAAGGCTCTCCGGAGAAAACTTGCGGAGGACGGCAGCAGCCGGTTTGTAAAAAAGATCGCTGTGCTCGGCGGCTCCACGACGAGCGACATCGTAAAGTGCATGGAGCTGTTCCTTCTGGACAACGGCATCGAGCCGGTGTTTTATGAATGTGAATACGCGCAGTATGAGCAGCAGGCGATGTTTCCGGATCAGGAATTTCTGGACTTTGCCCCTGACCTGATCTTCCTCCACACATCGAACCGGAATATCCGGAATCTTCCGGACATGACGGACAGCCGGGAGGGCGTGAATGAAAAGCTGGAAGCGGAGGCTTCCCGCTTTGAGGCGATCTGGGACAGACTGCGGGAGACATTTCACTGCCCGATTGTACAGAATAATTTCGAACCGCCTCTGTACCGGATCCTGGGAAGCCGCGACTGCGCGGATTACCGGGGAACCGTGAACTATATCGGCCGGCTGAACGACAGACTGTATGCCTATGCAGACAGAACAGAGGATTTTCATGTACATGATCTGAGTTACCTGGCTTCCGATTACGGCCTGAAGGAGTGGCTCAATCCGTATTACTGGAATATGTATAAGTACTGCATGTGCTTTGACGCGATTCCGCTGTTTGCCTTCTCCGTTTCCAATATCATCAAGGCAGTCTTCGGACGGAACAGGAAGGCGCTGGCCCTTGACCTTGACAATACGCTGTGGGGCGGCGTTGTCGGCGATGACGGCGTGGACGGGATCGAAGTGGGACAGGAGACCGGTGTTGCCCAGAGCTACTATGAGTTCCAGGCTTATATCCGGCGGCTGAAATCCGCCGGCATCATGCTGACTGTCTGCTCCAAGAATGACCTGGAGAACGCGATGGACGGACTGCGGCATCCGGACGGCGCCTTGCGTCCTGAGGATTTTGTCTGTATCAGGGCGAACTGGGAGAACAAAGACCGCAACCTGGCGGAGATTGCCGCGGAACTGAATATCCTTCCCGAATCAATCGTGTTTGTCGATGACAATCCGGCGGAACGGGCCATTGCAGAAGCACAGATCCCGGGTCTGCAGGCTCCGGAAATGGAAGGGGTCGAGAACTACATCATCACACTCGACCGCGGCGGCTATTTTGAAGCGGTATCCCTGAACGAGGATGACCTCAAGCGGAACGAAATGTACATGGAAAACGCCCGCCGCGCCGCCTCGCAGGCTGCGTTTGCCGATTACGGGGAGTATCTGGACAGTCTCGACATGGAGGCGGTCATCGAGGATTTCCAGCCCGTCTATCTGGCCCGCATCACCCAGCTCACCAACAAGAGCAACCAGTTCAACCTCACGACAAGGCGCTACTCCGCGGCGGAGATGGAGAGCATCTGGAAGGATCCTTCATACATCCGTCTGTACGGAAAACTGACAGACCGCTTCGGCGACAACGGCGTTGTCTCCGTCGTGATCGGCCGGAAGGAAGGAGATATCCTCCACATTGATCTCTGGCTGATGAGCTGCCGTGTCCTGAAAAGAGACATGGAGCAGGCCATGCTGGACCGCCTTGTGGAGACAGCCTCCGCGTCAGGCATCCGCCTGATCCGCGGCTACTATTATCCCACGAAGAAAAACGCCATGGTCCGCGAACTGTACGGCACCTTCGGCTTCACAAAAGTGTCGGAAGACGAGGCGGGCAATACAGTCTGGGAGCTGCCGACGGCGGGGTACACGCCGCAAAATCGCTATATACATATTATATAGTGCACATATCAATAAAAAAACATATAGTACAAAATTCGGAGGATCACACCATGACAGAGAGAGAAGTATATGACCGCCTGAACCGGGTTTTCCAGGAAGTATTCGACGACAGAAAAATCCGCGTGACCGCTTCTACGACTGCGGATGATATCGAAGACTGGGACAGCCTGGAGCACATCACGCTGGTCGCGGCGGTGGAGAGTGAATTCGGCATGAAGTTCCGTATGAGCGAGGTGTCGACGATGAAAAATGTAGGGGAGATGGCTGCCATCGTAGCGGCAAGGGCAAAACGCTGAATGTGGTGAAAGGCCCCTGAATGGCCCCTGTTTTCGGGCAAAAATGAAGGGAAAACGGCAGATTTTAACGAATAAGTGGGAGATGATCCCCTTCATCCGTCGAAATCAGCCGTTTTTTTGTGGCTTTTTAACCAATGCCGGACAGGCCTGTTGTGCAATATGCATAAACTTTTACGGAAGACAAAAAAATGACCTTTAGTCACAAAATGTGTGACGGCACAATATACAGGAAAAAACTTGACTTTCATATACAAGATATGGTATCAAATGCATCATAAGAAACGTGTGTTTGGCATTTCAAAGGACGAAATAATTAAGGAAAATTTGCAATTTTTTTTCAAAATGTTATAATCTCTTAAAAGAAAGCACGGGGCTTTTTGCGCTTTCATTGCAATGACACTTTTCATGGTAATGAATGTGAGAAAGGATACCAACTGGTAAATGAGATGAAGAAGGGAATTGTTCTAATCCTGGTTATGGCAGCAATGCTGATGTATGCCGCGTGTCCGGCAGCGGCCGACACACAGGATGTCCTGGAACAGAAAAAGAGCGATGCCGAGACTTATCTCCGGGAACTGAAGGGACAGCTTACCGGCCTTACAGAGGAGTATGATGATCTGCAGGTGCAGTACGAGGATACCCGGTATCAGCTTAGCCAGCTGGAAAAGCAGCTGGAGGAGGCCAGCAGTTCGGAAGCCCGGCAGAGAGAGGGCATGAAAACCAGAATCCGGTACATGTATGAGAATTCAGCGGATATGGCCGGCTTCACTGCGCTGCTTGGCTCGGGGAATTTCATGGACTTCCTGACAACCGCAAACAATATGAGCGAGCTCTCCAGATATGACAGACAGATGCTGGAGCAGTATCAGGATATCTGCAGCCTGATTGCGGAGACGCAGGAACAGGTCAGATCAGAGCAGGAGAGCGTCGCAGGACTGAAGCAGAACTGCGCGGAAAAGCAGAAGGAGCTGCAGGCTCTGATTGAAGAGACTTCTGCAGACGTAGAACGGTATTCGGAAGAGATACGCCTCGAGAAAAACAGGGAAGCGGAAGCCGCTCTTCTTGAGCTTCAGGCGCAGGCCGAGGTTGCCGCCATGCTTGCCGAAACCCCTGTATTTACAGATAATACGGCGCAGACCGCATATCTGGCGGCGGATACATCTCAGATGACTTACACTGAAGAAGCCGTCGCACAGACCGCGGCGCTGACGGATGAGACGGCTTATACAGATGCCGGACAGAGCGTGACGGTTTCTGAGACGGCAGTGGCTCCGGCGGAGGCAGAGGAGCCGGCTAAGACAGGCGGATATTCAGAGGGCTTTGTCCCGGATACTTCCTGGGGAGGTTCTGTACTCACGGCCATGGCCGGCGTCAATGAGGGGCCCACCGGAAGAGAGACATACTATAACATGGAAATGTCGGGTGTTGTCGATATCATGCGCGGCATGGGAAATGGTGATGACTACTGGGTCCGGGATGACGGCGTGAAGATGCTGGGCGACTATGTGATGGTTGCCGCGAATCTGGACAAATATCCCCGCGGCAGCGTAGTGGACAGTTCACTCGGCAAGGCTATTGTCTGCGATACAGGAGGGTTCGCCGCGTACAACGAGGACCAGCTGGATATCGCGACGGCCTGGTAACTGTCTTATGAAGAGGATCAGAGGAATCTGTGCCGCAATTGTCTGCCTGACGGCGGTGATAACAGCCCATCCCGCCGCGGTATTTGCAGAAGACAGCATGCCGGAAAGAAAAGTGATCTTTATCGGCGATTCCCGCACAGTGGAGATGTATGGAAATGTCAATGAGGTAAATATCGCCTACGATATTTTCATGGAGGATGCCAGGGGAGATTTCTGGGCAGGCAGAATCGGCGCAAAATATGATTGGATGATAGGCACCGGCATACCGGTGGCGGAGACGCAGATCTGCGACGGAGCGGCCATCGTCATACTGATGGGTGTAAATGACTGCGTTTCCGGGACTTCTGCCGAAACAGCGATGCAGTATGCCGATACCATCAATATGAAGGCGGAAGAGTGGAAGCTGTACGGGGCGGATACCTATGTCGTCTCTGTCAATCCGGTTGACGGCGATTACTATTTTTACAATGTAATGATCAACAATGCCTCCATCAAAGCGTTCAATGAGGTAATGAAGGCGCAGCTGTCGGAAGAAGTGACGTATATCGATACGTATTCCCAGATACTGGACACCTTTGTTTCTCCTGACCAGCTGCATTATGACAATGCGACATATCTGGATATCTATCACCGTATCATGGCAGCGCTGCCGACAGTTTCCCCCCGCAAAAACCAGACAGTCCTGCTGAGAATCGCCACAGCGCCGGAGCAGAGTATCATACGGCTCGGCAAGTGGAAATCATGTCTTTCACAGGAGGAACAGGGCGGAAATGCCCTGCTGTACGGTTGTGCCGCAGGCTTTATCTGAGTTACATTTGTGTTGACACGCTTCGGGAAAAGTTTTAATCTGTCACTATGAAACCAAGAGAGAAGACAGAGAAGAACTGGAAAGGCAGGATTGTCCTCGCCGCTGTCATATTGCTGGCAGCCGCGGTGATTTTTACGGTCGCACGGGCACTCCGCTCAGATAAGAAAAACAGCGCGGTTTCCGCCGGTATTGCCTGGCTGAAAAACCTGGAGGCCGCGGACGTGGATGAAGTGCAGCAGAAGCTTCTGGAGCAGAAGCAGCAGCGGATGCGTGAAGAGCGGGAAAAGCGGCGCAGGGAGCTGACTGACGGCACGATTGATGTGTGGACGCTGTTCCGGGACTGCGCAATCATGGGCGATTCCCGCGCAGTCGGTTTTTCCTATTTTGAGTTTATGCCTGAGGAGCGCGTAATTGCCGGCGCGGGCTGGACCATTCGGGATATAGAAGAACACCTGACGGAGCTGAAGAATGTCAATCCGACGATCGTATTCCTCTGCTTCGGTCTGAATGATACATCGATCGGCATCTGGGAAACACCGCAGGAATACGCGGCGGAATATGACCAGATCATCCAGCATGTGCAGAGAGAACTTCCGAATACGCAGGTATATGTAAATTCCATTCTGCCCGCACGTGACCCCGCCTTTGATACGTCGGAGAAGTGGAGAGAGATTCCGGATTACAGCGCGGCGGTCGAGCAGCTGTGCGCGGAAAAGGGATATCACTTTGTCAACAATGACGCGATTGCCGAGGAACACAGTGACCTGTGGGAAATCGACGGCATCCATCTGCTCAGTGAATTCTATCCGTACTGGGCAGTCAACATGATGATGGCGGTATATGACACTGATGTCGGCACGGCTGA
>CAMODP010000049.1 GCA_946611445.1 uncultured Eubacterium sp. | reverse complement strand
CGGGCATCTAAGATTCGGCCGGTCTCGGACACGTGCTCGCTGCATGCGTCCTCACAGGGGGCGGCCTGTCACTTTCTGCTGTATCGCAGGCGGTCTCCCACTTCCCGCGTCCTCGCAGGGGCAGCCTGTCACTTTCTGCTGTATCGCAGGCGGTCTGCCTCTTCCTGCGTCCTCACAGGGGGCAGCCGCACCAGGCAGGTAAGGCGCATACAGTTCCGAAGGAAACCTTCGCAGACGCCGGTACTTAGTGAAAACAAGTGCGTAAGCACGAAGTTTGAACTTAGTACCGCTGCGTCGAGAAAGAGCGGAAGCGTTTTCCGAAGGAACTATATTCGCCTTACCTGCCTGGTGTGGCTGCCCCATTCATATTACACTTCAGAAGTCCCCGCGCGGATGCCCAGCTCTTCCAGCTGTTTTTCATCGACAGGCGCCGGCGCCCCGGTCATCAGGTCGGAGGCGTCCTTTACCTTCGGAAACGCGATGACATCGCGGATTGTGTCCGCGCCTGCCATGAGCATGACCAGGCGGTCCAGGCCGTATGCCAGGCCGGCGTGCGGCGGCACGCCGTAGCGGAAGGCATTCAGCAGAAAGCTGAACTGTTCCCAGGCCTTTTCTTTTGTGAAGCCGAGCACTTCAAACATCTTCTCCTGAATATCATTCTGATGGATACGGACGGAGCCTCCGCCGATCTCATTGCCGTTCAGGACAATGTCATATGCCTTGGCCCGGACACTGCCGGGATCGGAATCGATCTTCGGCCAGTCCTCATCCATCGGCATTGTGAACGGATGATGCATGGCCATAAACCGGTTCTCTTCATCTGACCACTCAAGGAGCGGGAACTCGGTGATCCACACAAACCGGAATTCCCTCGGGTCCAGCAGGCCCAGTTCATCCGCAAACTGCAGGCGAAGGGCGCCGAGCACGTTCCACACGATTTTATTTCTGTCCGCGGCAAACAGGAGCAGGTCTCCTGCCTGTCCGTCCATCGCGCGGATGAGCTGTGTCATCTCTTCTTCTGTCATGAATTTGGCAAACGAAGATTTGACGCTGCCGTCTTCCGGAAGCTGGATCCACGCCAGTCCGCCGGCTCCGCAGCCTCTGGCAAATTCCGCCAGCTTGTCCAGCTTTTTGCGTCCAAGGCCGCCCTGTCCCTTCACATTGATGCCCCGCACGGAACCGTCTTCTTTCTCAAGAGCATTCCTGAACACAGCGAATCCGCAGTTCCGGACGACATCCGACACATTCACCAGTTCCATTCCGACCCGAAGAGCTGGCTTGTCGGAGCCGAAGCGGTCCATCGCCTCCTGCCAGGTCATGCGCGGAATCGGCGTCTCGACTTCCACGCCGAGTGCCTCGTGAAACAGGAATTTCAGATAGCGCTCGTTCACATCGATGACGTCCTCAACATCAACAAAGGAGAGCTCCATGTCGATCTGGGTGAACTCCGGCTGGCGGTCAGCACGCAGGTCTTCATCACGGAAGCAGCGGGCGATCTGGATATACCGGTCATAGCCGGAACACATCAGCAGCTGCTTGAACAGCTGGGGTGACTGCGGCAGCGCATAAAAGCTGCCCGGATGAATGCGGCTCGGCACGAGATAGTCTCTGGCGCCCTCAGGTGTGCTTTTTCCGAGCATCGGCGTCTCGATCTCCAGAAATCCTTCCCTGTGGAAGAATTCACGGGTCAGATACGCAGTCTCCGACCGCAGCATCAGGTTTCTCTGCAGATCGGGCCGGCGGAGATCCAGAAAACGGTTCTTCAGGCGCAGTTCGTCTTTTGTCCGGCTGTCTTCCTCCACCGGGAACGGCGGAGTCTCCGCCTCTGCCAGAATGCGGAGATACGTTGCGATCACTTCAATCGTGCCGGTGGCAAGCTTCTCATTCACAGCTCCGGCGCGCCGGCTGACCGTCCCGGTAACCGCAATGACATCTTCGCTGCGAAGCCTGCCTGCCTTTTCAAAGCCTTCCGCGCCGATCTTATCTTCCTCGAAAATGAGCTGCATGATTCCCGAACGGTCGCGAAGATCCACAAAAATGATCCCGCCTTTGTTCCTGCTCTTCTGCACCCAGCCCATCAGTGTTACGGAACTGCCTGTCTCCTGTTCTGTCACCTCCGCGCACCGGTGGGTGCGTTTCATGCCTGCCATAGATTCTGCCATGTTGCTTCCTCCTGTCTGATTGTATCTGATGATGTATTATGCATACGCATAGATCCGCCTCTGTGCGGCTTCTCAGTCCCCGTATATTTCAACAATTTCAGTGTAACCCTGTTCCGTCAGCTGCTCCTTCTGGAATTTCTTGTTCTTCTTCATGATCTCCAGGTCTGCAATCTTTCCGGCAGCCCGCTCTTCCATGGCGCTGCGGATCACCTCCTGCATCTTCTCATCCGAGAGCTTTCGGTCAAGCAGATACGCCTTCTTCACAGCAGCGCCGGGCACTTGCCAGTCTTTTTCCAGCAGCAGCATGACAATGCGCTCAAATCCGATGGAAAATCCGCAGGCCGGTGTCTGCTGACCCGTAAATTTGCCGATCATCTCATCGTATCTGCCGCCGCCGCCGACAGACCCGCCGTACTCATCCATGGAGATCTCAAAAATCGGGCCCGTATAATAAGACATGCCCCGCACCAGCGTCGGGTCAAACGCGATTCTGAAATCCGCGTTCCGCACGGCTTCAACACTCTTCATGATCGTGACCAGCTCGTCAGCGGTCTTCGCGTCCAGGAAGCTGCCCAGCCTGTCCTGCACAAAGCGCACGCCGTCCGTATCCGGTGTAATATCCCGGAACAGTGCCATGCAGGAATCCACGGATTCACGTGCAAAGCCTTCCTTTACCAGTTCCTCTGCGACACCGTCCGGACCGATCTTGTCCATCTTGTCCAGCAGGATAAAGACGGTATCCCAGTCCTTTTCCGGAAAACCGCAGGACGCGGCCATGGCCTTCAGAATGCGGCGGTCATTGATCCGGATGGTAAAGCCGGTAAAATCAAGCTTGCCGAGCAGGGTTGACGTGGCCAGAATCAGGTCAATTTCCGCGAGAACCGACGGCTCGCCCAGAACGTCGATATCACACTGCATAAACTGGCGGAAGCGTCCTCTCTGCGGCCGGTCGGCACGCCAGACATTTCCCATCTGAAGCGCCTTGAACGGAACCGGAAGTACGGAGGCATTATTGGCGTAATAGCGGGCAAGCGGCAGCGTCAGGTCATAGCGCAGCCCGGAATCCACCACATCCGCCTCTTCTTTTGCCTCGGCGAGCTTCAGCTTCTCTCCTCTCTTCAGGATCTTGAAGATCAGCTTCTCATTCTCGCCTCCCTGCCGGCTGCTCAGATTTCCGATGTGCTCCACGCAGGGCGTCTCCATCTGTGAGAACCCGAATGTCGCGTATGTCTCCCGGATCATCCGCATCACATACTGCCGGATCTCCATTTCTCTGGGCAGTATATCCTTCATGCCGGTAACCGGTTTTTTTGTCATGCTCATAATGTCTTCCAGACTCCTTTCACTTCCTTTGAGATCTCCGGCAGTCGGATTTTCCCGTCAGATTCACGGTGCAGAACACGCTGCAGCGCGAGGAAAACCCCGACATGATAGTAACGAATCTCTTCTATCATCATCTCTATTGCCGTCTCCGGGGAGAATGCCGCGCGGTACGGCCTGCTGGAAACCAAAGCACAGAATACATCACAGACGCGCAGAATGCAAGCGCCAAGAGGAATGCTGCTGCCCTCCAGGTTGAACGGGTAGCCGCTTCCGTCACAATTCTCATGATGATACAGCACGCTCAGGCAGATTTCATCCTCAAAGCCGTGCCGTTTCAGTATTTCAAAGCCCTTCTCCGGGTGCAGGCGGATGGAATTCATCTCCTCTACGACCATGGACTGCTGCCGGACTTCCGTCTCATTTGCCAGTTCTGTCTTGCCGATATCATGAAAAAAGCCTGCGATAATCAGCTGCCGGCATTTTTCATCCGACAGCTTCAGTTCACGGCCGATTTCATAGGCCAGGTTGCTCACCTGCCGGCCGTGCTCCAGCTGTTCCGTCATCGACTGGCTGAGCAGGTGGAAGGTTTTCTGATACCGCGCAGGCGCGTCGTTCTTGCCCGCCTTCTTTCCGTCCTGCTTCTTGCCGGATTTTGCGGAGGCGTTTTTTTCTTTGACTTTATCTTGTTTTTTCTTCTTACCGCCCATTGAATGATTCTCTCACATAAAGTTTTTTACAGATCAGATTGATTATAACCGATCTGCGCGCCGCCGGCCTTCATCCACTCTTCCAGCGCCGTCTTTTTCCGCAGGATCATCTCATCGATCCGCTCAATATAATGTCCGATATCCTTGACGTTTTCCGCGCGCTCGATCCGGGTGCCGCCGGGATAGACAAACTTTGAAGATGCCCCGCTGCCGGCTGCCAGGATCGTCTGGCGCTCTTCCATGATCAGGATATTGTACAGGCAGTCTTTCCCCTCTTTGGCATATCCCACGTTCTCGAAGTTGCCGGCCATGTTTTTCTGCCGGTAGAGATAGTACGGATGCATGCCCATATCCGCCGCGCACTGTTCTGTCAGCCGCATGATCCCGGCGGATGCCTCAAAGGAGACCGGCGCATAGGTATCGCGGAACAGGTTCAGCCTGGTGGCGCGTTTCAGGGCAAGGGCGTGGATCGTCATGCTGTCCGGATCCAGCTGCCGTATTTCTTCCAGCGTGTGCCTGACCTCATTTTCACCCTCACCGGGCAGGCCGATGATCAGGTCCATGTTGATGTTTGAAAAGCCCATCTCCCTTGCGAGCAGATACTTCTCACGCACCTCTTCCACCGTATGTTTCCGCCCGATGATATCCAGGGTCTCCTGGTTCATCGTCTGCGGATTGATGGAAATCCTGGTCACGGGGAAGCGGCGGAGCACCTGGAGTTTTTCCTTCGTAATGGTATCCGGTCTTCCCGCCTCAACGGTGAATTCACGCACCCCTTCTGTCGCAAAACAGTCACTGACAACCTGCAGCAGCTGTGCCAGGCGGTCCGGCGCCAGAGTCGTTGGCGTGCCGCCGCCGATATAGACAGTATCAAGGCGGAGGCCTTTTTCGCGCATGGTCTCACCGAGAAACCTGAGCTCGCCGTACAATGTCTCCAGATACGGGCCGACCATCTTTCGAAAGCGCTCCAGCGGGTGCGAGCCGAATGAACAGTACAGGCAGATCGAGGGACAGAACGGGATGCCGATGTACAGACTGCAGCCCTGCTCCGGCCTGAGATCCTGCATCAGTCTGTTCTCCATCTGCGCCGCCGCGATCGCCAGCTTTGCTTTTTCAGGGCTGACAAACCAGGTTTCCTGCATGTAGGCTGACATCTGCTCCGGTGTCTTTCCCTCTGCCAGCCCTCCGGCTACCAGCCGGACTGGGCGGATTCCCGTGAGGTCGCCCCAGGGAAGCTCTGTGCCGGACATGCGGCGCAGGCAGCGGTACACCAGCTGCTTGATCCTGTTCTTGGCTTCCATTCTGTTGTCTGCGGGTATGTCCGTACTCTCCTCCGACCAGGCCCCGGCATCCAGTCTGGCTGCCTGCCTCTCCTCCGGAGACATGCTGCCGCAGGGGGCATAGGAAAAAACGACGGATGAACCGCCGTAACAGACCTGAAAGAGAGCGTCCGCATCTCCCTCCTCTTCAGCAGAGGGAGATGCCTCCTCCTGTATATAGCGCATGTCCAGTTCTGCCGCCGGATAAAATGCCTTCAGCAGATTGTACACATCGTATTCGAATTCCTTCTCACTGAATGTCAGCCTGAAGCGAAGGGCCAAATTCTGTCACCTCATTTCCGGAACGGCATAGCTTACAGGCCGTAAGCCAGCGGATTGAACATTTTTTCATCCCCGATCGTCGTGAACGACTCATGTCCCGGATATACCTCCGTGTCCTCAGGAAGCTCGCGGAGAAGCCGGTGAACGCTGTCTGCCATGTCCCTAGAGCTGGAAGTCGCAAAGTCCGTCCGCCCGTACGACCCGCAGAACAGGGTATCTCCGCTGAACAGCACTTTTTCTTCCGGCAGGTAGAAGCAGCAGCTGCCCCAGGTGTGGCCCGGCGTGAGAATAACGTGAATCTCCAGTCCGGCAAGATGAAGGACATCTCCGTCTTTCATCAGCCTGTCTGCCTTCATGGTAAAGGGAACCGTCCACAGACCGGAAAGATTGTACCGCGCGTCCTCCAGGACTTTTTCATCCTCTTCCTCAATATATACGGGAATCCCGTACGCGTCGCGCACTGCCTCGGCTGCCAGCATGTGATCGTAATGACCGTGCGTAAGCAGTATCGCGACCGGCTTTCCCTCCATCGCCGAAACACGCCGGCGGATTGCCGCGGCGTCATCAGCCGGGTCAATGATCAGCATTTCTTTTGTCTCCGTATTCTGGACAAAATACACATTGGTGGCGACCATTCCTGTCACCATGCTCTGAATACGAATCTCTGGCATTTCTTTCCTCCCTGCCTTATCCTCTGGCGCGCTGTACGTCTATGACGCTCTGCACCTGTCTCACCTTTTCCATCAGGTCCCGGAGTTCCTGCTGGCTGGACACCTCAAAAGTCATGTCTATCGTCGCCGTTCCCTGATGGCTGGTCCGCACGTTCATGGCCTTGAGATCTATCTTCCTCTCCAGAAAGATCCTGGAGATATCCACCAGCAGGCCGGTCCGGTTGTCCCCGTATACGCTGATGCCGACCGGATAGGCGTGACTGTCTTCGGTAGAGCTGTCCCACTCTGCCTCTATCAGACGGCTGCGCTCCGCTTCCGGCAGCGTTATGACATTGATGCAGTCCGTGCGGTGTATGGTAATGCCTCTGCCCCTGGTCACAAAGCCTACGATTTCATCACCGGGGATCGGGCTGCAGCATTTGGAGAAACGCACGGCCACGTCATGAATGCCGCGCACTGTGATCCCGCCTTTATGCGATATTGCAGAATGCCCCTCTTTCTTCTCCTCTGCGAGTTCCTGCAGAACTTCTTCATCTGTGATGTTGCTCTGCCGGTCCTTCTCCCGGAGTTCCGCCAGCTTGTTGAGCACCTGGCCTTCCTTCAGTCCGCCGTGCCCGATGGCCGCCAGAACGGAATCCCAGTCCGCAAAGCCGTATTTGCGCATGACTTTGTCTGTGTACTCCGGCTTCAGGAGTTCCTGCAGATTGCGGCCCTTGGAATGGGCATAGGCAGCGAGCATCTCACGTCCCTTGGCAATATTGTCTTCCTTCTTTTCCATGCGGAACCAGCGGTTGATGCGGTTCTTCGCCTGGGTGCTCTTGACGACCTTCAGCCAGTCGTGGCTCGGTCCCCTGGAGTTCTGGGAAGTGATGATCTCCACGCGGTCCCCGTTGTGAATCTCTGTCTCTATGGGAACCAGCTTTCCGTTGATGCGGGCGCCGACCATCCTGTTGCCTACCGCGGAATGAATCGCGTAGGCAAAATCAATCGTACAGGATCCTGCCGGCAGGGTCTTGACGTCACCGGCAGGAGAAAAGCAGTAAACGTTCTCATTGAACAGGTTCAGGTCGCTCTTGAGCAGGCTCATGAACTCCCGGTTGTCGGACATGTCCTGCTGCCACTCCAGAATCTGGCGCAGCCAGTTCAGCTTCTCTTCTTCCTGCTCAGGCCCTGATGTCTTGCCGTCAGAAGCCTCTTTGTATTTCCAGTGTGCGGCGATACCGAATTCCGCCACGCGGTGCATCTCAAAAGTACGGATCTGTATCTCGAAAGGAGTTCCCTGCGGCCCGATCAGCGTCGTGTGCAGGGACTGATACATGTTTGCCTTCGGCATTGCGATATAGTCTTTGAATCTGCCGGGGATCGGCGTGTACATCTCGTGGATGACGCCAAGGGCGGCATAGCAGTCCTTCACGCTCTCTACAATGATCCGCACGGCAAACAGGTCGTAGATCTGGTCCAGGGTTTTCTCCTGGTTGACCATCTTCTTGTAAATGCTGAAAAAGTGCTTCGCGCGGCCGCTGATCTGTGCCTCGATCCCGGCTTCGTCAATGTGGCGGCGGACATCCTCTACGATCCGCCCCACAAAGGCTTCCCGCTCGGATTTTTTGAGATTGATCTGGTGAACCAGATCATAGTATGCCTCCGGCTGCAGGTATTTCAGCGCCAGATCATCCAGTTCATTTTTGACCTTGGTGATACCGAGCCGCTGCGCGATCGGAGAATAGATGTCAATGGTTTCTCTGGCCTTCTCCTTCTGCTTCTCCTCCGGCATATACTGCAGGGTCCGCATGTTGTGCAGACGGTCAGCCAGCTTTACCAGAATGACGCGGATATCCTTTGCCATCGCGAGGAACATTTTCCGCAGGTTCTCTGCCTGCTCCTCGATCTTGTCCGCGGAATAGCTCAGCTGTCCGAGTTTGGTGACGCCGTCGACAATCTCCGCCACTTCAACGCTGAATTCGCGGGCGACCCCTTCTTTTGTCAGCACCGTATCCTCTACGACATCATGCAGGAGGCCGGACACGATCGTCTCCTTGTCCAGCTCCAGCTCCGCAAGGATAATGGCCACACAGAGCGGATGAATGATATAGGGCTCACCGGATCTGCGTTTCTGGTCGCGGTGCGCCTCCCTGGCCAGCAGCCAGGCCTTCTCGATCATAGACAGGTCTGTGGACGGATGATATCGCTGCACGCTGCGGATCAGCTCGTCATAGAGCTCTTCGGGCGTAAGGAAATCCTCCATGGTGCGCAGATTCGCATCCACCTCTGCTATTTCATTTTTCAGTTTTTCGTTTTCACTGAGGCGAACGCTTCTCACGCTCTCCATAGATGTCACCTGCCTTCTGTGATCACGGTATGTTTTGATAAAATCGCCAAAAGCAGATTACGGATTGTTCCGCACTTTTGGCGCTGTAATCATCATTTTACTTTCCTTCGTATACTATGACAGATTCCACATCATATTTCGCCAGCTTCTCCCTGCCCTTCAGGCCGGCGAGCTCCATGACGAAAACTATCTTCACGATTTCGCCGCCCAGACGCTCGACCAGTCTGGCTGCAGCCTCGATCGTTCCGCCGGTGGCAATCAGGTCGTCAACTATGACTACCTTCTGGCCGGGTTTGATGCTGTCGCGGTGCATCTCAATCTCGGCGCTGCCATACTCCAGGTCATATTTCTCTGATATGGTCTCACGGGGAAGCTTGCCCTTCTTGCGGACCAGGACAAACGGCTTTTTCAGATTATATGCCAGCGGCATACCGAAAATAAACCCGCGGGACTCTGCGCCCACGATCACGTCAAAATCCAGTCCCTCGAGCAGCTTCTGCAGGGAATCGATCGCCAGCTGCAGCCCGTCAGCATCCTGCAGTATACTGGTAACATCCCGGAAAATGATTCCCGGTTCGGGAAAATCCGGGATACTGGCAACATATTCTTCAAGTTTTTTCATGACTCTGCCGTCCTTTCCAACCGTAAAATATCGAAAAGATTATTTGAGTATAGCAAAAATCGGCCCCGGAATCAACGGTACGATACAATTGTCAGCTGCAAATTGCGTCTGCCCTGCCATTCATTCACGCCCGGATAATAGATGACCGAAATCGTATCCTGCCTCTGCACAAAATCCGCAAAACTGTCAGCCTCTCCGAAATACACGGCGCTGATGCTGCGCCCCGTCTGATCAGACAGCGTCATCCTCGCCGCATTCCTGTTTTTCCCGAACACGCGCAGGCCGCTGACGCGGAGATCCTTCTGGGCAAACAGCGGTCTGGCATTTCCTTTTCCGAAGGGGCGCAGCAGCGCAATCTGCCGGATCAGATCTTCGGAAAGATACGAAAAGGGCATGGCGATGTCAATCGTGACCTTCGGGGTCAGATCCTGTTCTGTCAGTGTACATCTCTCATTCAGCTTCTTCCGGAACTTTTCAACATTCTCCTCCGGAAGCGACAGGCCGGCCGCCATCGGGTGGCCGCCAAACCGCGTGAGCAGTTCCCTGCAGCCGGTGAGTTCCTCATACATCGAATAGGCGGGGACAGACCGTCCCGACCCTTTGACCTGATCCTCTGTCCGGGTCAGCACAAAGGCAGGGCGGTTATAATGTTCCTTCAGACGGCCGGCGACAATGCCCGCAATGCTCTCATGACAGTCCGGCAGAAAAACGACCAGCACCCTGTCATTCCGCAGTTCCGTCTCTTCCGCCATCTTCATCGCCTGCTGAACGCCCTGTTCCGTCATTGCCTTGCGGCTGACATTCAGGCTGATCAGGTCTCCGGCCAGTCTGGCAGCCTCCGCAGCATCTTCTGTCATGAGAAGGCGGAGAGCCCGCTCAGCCGTATCCAGGCGCCCGCTGGCATTCAGGCAGGGACCGATCACAAACCCCACGTGATAGACATCCACCTGCTCCGGCTCCAGACCGTTCTGCCTGATCAGCTCTTCCAGACCGGGATTGCCGGCGTGCGGGAGCCTGGCGAGGCCTTCCCTTACCAGGATGCGGTTTTCTCCGATGAGATCCATCACATCCCCGATCGTCGCGACGGCCACATACGGCAGGAACCGCTCCGTCTCAGCCGGTTTTTTTCCTGCTTCCGCGTACAAAGCCTGCAGCAGGCGGAACGCCACACCGGCGCCGCACAGGCCTTTGAACGGGTAAGCGCAGTCCTCCTGTTTCGGGTCTATGACCGCGTCAGCGGGAGGTATCACATAGCGCCGCCCCCCGGCATTGCCCTCTTCATCTGTCCCCTCTTTTTCTTCTGTCACAAACGGCACGTCATGATGATCTGTCACGATCGTCCGCAGTCCCAGCTCACCCGCCAGACGGATCTGATCCGCCGCGGAAATGCCGTTGTCACAGGTTAGCAGGACCTCTGCTCCGTCTGCCGCGGCCTGGCGGACCAGGTTCTCGTTCAGGCCATAGCCGTCCCGGATCCTCTCCGGAATCCGGACATCCGCCTCCGCGCCCAGCGCGCGCAGGCCCGTCAGCAGGATATAGGAGGACATGATGCCGTCGATATCATAGTCGCCGATGATCCGTATCCTGCGCCGCCCGCGGATGAACGACAGAAGGAGCGAAACAGCCTCTGACACCCCCTTCATGCTGAATGGATCCGCCAGGTCGGAGAGCGTGCCGTGCAGATAGCGGCGGATTTCTTCCTCTCCCACTACATCCCGGTTCCGTATAAGTCTGGCCACAACAGGATCAATGTGAAACATCTCCCCGATTGCTCTGAAATCTGCCCGTTTGGCAGCAATCACCCAGTTTTCTGTCATCGTTCCCGCTCCCTGTTCCGTTTCTTTTCCGCCGCGCCGTAAAGAAAATGGGCCGGGAGAGTCGCCTCTCTGGCCCACATACGATCTGTCAGGCAGATCAATACCTTCTCTTTTTCCTGGGTTTGATGCTGGACAGCTCGCTTCTGTCCTTCTTCACATGCTTGCCGCTGCTCTTCTGCACGCTGCCGGCGCCTTCCAGAGCCTGCGCAGCGGCGGG
>CAMODP010000048.1 GCA_946611445.1 uncultured Eubacterium sp. | reverse complement strand
CAGCGGCGACGGCGGCAGCCTTTTCCGGACTGCAGCTGTCATCAGCGACTGCAGCCGCGAAACTGCATCCGGTGCGGCTGATTTCCCGGATGCGGCGGCCTGACAGCCATTGTTCCGCGCCGGCATCGTCGTACAGGTCATAGACGCCGCAGAGCGCTTTCAGGTGCCGGAATTCCTTCAGAGCCGGTTCCGTGTGCACGGCGCCTGTCCGGACCATGAAGCAGGTGTTGCGGATCTCGCGGATGCTGTTCAGATGATCCGGATGCAGAGACAGGTCCGGCAGCAGGCAGAAGAAGGCGCAGGACGGACTGCTGCGGAACAGGGAGAGCAGACGGTTCATACAGGAGAGGGAACCGTCAACACGAATAATATAGGTATAAATGCCCAGATTCAGACCCTGCCGGATGCAGTTCTCGATCTCTGATACACTCAGACTTTCCCGCAGGGTCGGATTGATCCGCAGTGCCATGGCCCATGGTATGCGGAAATCTCTGGCTGCCTCCAGTTCACGGATGGTCCGCCCGCCTATGGTAAGACTGTTGTAGCCTATGTTCGCGCCGAAAGTCCGCAGAGACAGACGGTCAGAGTAGCGGAGAATGGATTCAATTGCAGTGTAATACGGGCTTTCTTCGTTGCGCAGAAGATCCTGGACCAGCTCGAAGATTTCGTCGAGGAAGCGCCCCCGGTTGAACATCCGCCACATATCTGTCAGCTTGCGGATTGTGCGCCTGGGATCTTCGTCAATTTCACGAAGCCCTCTGTCAACGGTTGAGTCTATGATGGCTCTGGTGATGGGATTCAGTTGCATGGACAGCAGTTCTCCTTTGGTTTTATAGACAGAGTATACAGGAATCCCGCCTTCCCCTGCCACGGCCAGATTCTGCAATCTGAGAGAAAGAAAACCCTTTACAACCGCCGCTTGCTGTGCTACAATCCACGTTTGTGAGGCAGAGCATGCCTTATTCCTTGTTCCCTGCGATGAAGCAGGAAGCCTGAAGTCCATAAGGAGGAAAAAAAGATGAACAAGTACGAATTAGCACTGGTTGTCAGTGCCAGGCTGGATGACGAGGCCAGAGCGGCTGTCGTCGAAAAAGCCAAGGGCTACATCGAACGCGTGAACGGCGTCATCGGTGAGGTCGAAGAGTGGGGCAAGAAGAAACTTGCGTATGAGATCGATCATCAGAATGAAGGCTACTACTACTTCATTCAGTTCGAAGCAGAGCCGGCGGCTCCTGCCGAGATCGAGAGACATGCACGGATCATGGACCACGTACTTCGCTACCTGATCGTCCGCAAGGATGCGGACTGAAGCATCACCAAAGGAGGATAACGCAATGGCATTCGATAATACCAGCAATGAGAGAGAGGACGCTCCGGTCAGAAAGAGAGCGCCGCGCAGAAGAAGAAAAGTCTGTGTTTTCTGCGGCAAGGACAATGTGATTGACTACAAGGACGCTGCAAAGCTCCGCAAGTATATCTCGGAGAGAGGCAAAATCCTTCCGAGAAGAGTGACCGGCAACTGTGCAAAGCACCAGAGAGCCGTCACCCTGGCTGTGAAGCGCGCCAGACATATGGCGATCCTGCCCTACGTAGAGGACTAACAAAGTGTTCAGGGGCTCCCGGCAGCGGGAGCCCCTGTTGTATGTAAAGTCTGATCATGGTATACTTGGTTTGTAAGACTGCGGATACATTCATCGGGAGGTTTTACATGGCCCGGACTGCGGCACGAGTGAAAAAAAAGAATAAAACAGCCGTTCGCGCCAGAACTTCCTATTATGATTACAGCCTTCTGGCTGTCGTCATCATTCTGATCAGCTTCGGTCTGATCATGCTCTACAGCGCGAGCGCGTATGAGGCTGCCAACGACTACTATATTCAGGATGACATGTTCTACTTCCGGAAGCAGGCCCTCATCAGCGCCGGTGCTGTTCTGTTTGCGCTGTTTGTTTCACAGATCAATTATCACATCAGCATCCGGCTGGCGCCTCTGGCGTATATCATCGCACTGGGCCTGATGGCGATGGTGAAGTTCACGCCGCTGGGCGTTACAGTCAACGGCGCCCGCCGCTGGCTGAAGATCGGAATACAGTTTCAGCCTTCTGAGGTCGCGAAGATCGCCATCATTCTGATCATGCCCTTCCTGATCATGCGGATGGGCAGGAAGCTGAATTCGTTCTGGGGTGTGGTCAGGCTGCTGGGCGTTGGGTTTATACAGGCGATGGCGGCCTATTTATTCACGGAAAATCTGAGCACGGCTGTCATTATCTTTGGAATCTGCGCGGTCATCATTTTTCTTGCCCACCCGAAAACGGCCCCCTTCATTATGGCGATTGTGGCACTGGCGCTGGCAGGTATTTCCGCACTGATCCTGATGAACAGGTATGTGAAGAGCAGTACGAGCTTCCGCATGAGACGCATCCTGGCCTGGCTGCAGCCCGAAAACAATCTGAATTCGGGCGGATACCAGGTGCTGCAGGGCCTGTATGCCATCGGCTCCGGGGGACTGTTCGGAAAAGGACTGGGCAACAGTACACAGAAGCTGGCTACGATCCCGGAGGCACAGAATGACATGATTTTCTCCATCATATGCGAGGAGCTGGGCCTGTTCGGCGCAATCATGGTACTTGTCCTGTTTGCCTACCTGCTGTACCGCCTGCTGTTCATAGCCCAGAATGCGCCGGATCTGTACGGAACGCTGGCTGCCAGCGGCATCATGGCGCACGTTGCGCTGCAGGTTATCCTGAACATCAGTGTCGTTCTGAATGTGATACCGACGACAGGCGTGACGCTGCCCTTCGTCAGTTACGGAGGTACGTCGGTCGTGTTCCTGATGTACGAGATAGGACTGGCGCTGAATATATCCAAGAATATTCGGTTTGAGGAATAGGGAAACTGTTCCTGAACCGGAGAAAATAGTGTATACTTTACAGTGAGGAATCAGGGAAGTGTTCCTGTAAAAAGGAGGAAGTATAAATGCTTGAAAAAATGAAAACGATTCTTGCGCAGCAGCTCGATCTGGATGAGAGTGACATCACTCTGGAATCCAGCTTCAAGGAGGATCTTGAAGCGGATTCGATCGACCTGCTGGAACTGCTTATGACGCTGGAGGAAGAGTACAGGATCGAGATCCCTGCGGAAGATATGGAGCAGCTGACAACGGTCGGCGCCGTGATCGATTATCTCCATTCAAAAGGGATTGACGCATAACCCCCTAAGAAACGGAGGATTCCGTTATGAGCATTCAGTATTTGCGAAAAATTCTGGAAGGAAGCAGCAACATCGTCTGCCTGCTGGGGCGCGCCCCGGCCGCGGAGCAGGGCTGCGATCTCTACCGGGAAGATTTCAGCTATGATGTTGAGGAAAAGTACGGTAGATCTCCGACGGAGATCTGTTCAACGACGTTCTATCACAACCGGCCCATGGCTTTTTACAGGTTCTACAGGGAAGACATCCTGGGCCGGCGGGGAGAACCGGATGAGTGCAACTATTCACTGAAACGCATGGAAGATGACGGAAGACTTCACGGCATCATTACCAGAGGCTTTTTTGACCTGTCCAGAAGGGCGGGCTGCCGGGATGTGATTCAGCTCTACGGCAATGTGGACCGGAATTTCTGCCCGCACTGCGGCAAGGTTTTTCCGGCGGAATACATACTGACACACACGCCGCTGCCGATGTGCGACGCCTGCGGGACGCTGGTGCATCCCGGTATCGCGCTCAGCGGGGAGATGCTGGATTCCCGGCTGATGACCCAGGCGATCGAGCGGATCAGCTCTGCGGGGGTCCTGCTGGTTATGGGATGCAGCCTGCAGTCCACGCTGGGATCCATGGCCAGGTATTTTAACGGCGACCGGATCGCCCTGGTGAACAGGGTGTCCAACTATTCCGATCAGGCGGCAGACTGTGTGTGCATCGGAGACATTGAAAAAATAATGAGGGAGGCATATCCGCCGCATGACTGACGGCGGACAGACAGCAGATGACAGTAAAGACACGTTTTGCACCCAGCCCCACAGGCCGGATGCATGTAGGCAATCTGAGAACGGCTCTGTATTCATACCTGATCGCAAAACATGAAGGCGGCAGGTTTATGCTCCGCATTGAGGATACGGATCAGGAGCGCTTTATGGAGGGCGCGCTGGAGATTATTTACCGCACCATGAAAGAGACAGGTCTCATTCATGATGAAGGCCCTGACAAAGACGGCGGCGTCGGACCGTATGTCCAGAGCGAGCGCTGCAGGCAGGGGATCTACCAGAAGTACGCGGAGCAGCTGGTCCGGCAGGGAGATGCGTACTACTGCTTCTGCGGTCCGGAGAGACTTTCTGAACTGAAACGCACCGTGGCGGGCAAGGAGATTTCCGCGTATGACAAGCACTGCCTGCATCTGTCTCAGGAAGAGATTCAGGAAAAGCTGGAGGCCGGCGTGCCGCATGTCATCCGTTTCAACATGCCGCTGACAGGCAGCACGACCTTCCACGATGAGATCTACGGCGACATCACTGTCGATAATGAGGAACTGGATGACCTGATTCTGATCAAGTCGGACGGTTTCCCGACCTACAATTTCGCGAATGTGGTGGATGACCATCTGATGGGAATCACCCATGTCGTGCGGGGAAATGAATATCTGTCATCCGCTCCCAAATACAACCGCATCTATGAGGCCTTTGGCTGGGAGATCCCGGTCTATGTACACTGTCCGCTGATCACAAACGAAGAGGGACAGAAGCTGAGCAAGCGCTCGGGACATTCCTCCTTCGAGGACCTGCTGGACCAGGGCTTCCTGAAGGATGCCATCGTCAATTTTGTCGCGCTTCTGGGCTGGAGCCCGGCCGGAGAGAGAGAGATCTTTTCCCTCCCGGAACTCGTGGAAGCCTTCGATTTCCACCATATCAGCAAATCGCCCGCTGTCTTTGACATGACAAAGCTGAAATGGATGAACGGCGAATACATCAAGATGATGGATGAAGAATCGTTCTTCACGCTGGCCCGGCCGTATCTGGAGGCGGCACTGCCCGCGGGTACGCTGCCCGGCGGAGAAGCCTCTCTCCGCAAGGTATCCGAGATGGTCCGGACCAGGATACAGGTTCTCCCGGATATTGAGGAGCAGGTCAGCTTCTTCCGTGAGATGCCGGAATATGACATCGAAATGTATACGAACAAGAAGTCAAAGAGCACGCTGGAATCCTCCCGTGAGGTGATCACGGAGGTGCTTCCGCTGCTGGAGACCCTTGAGAGCTTTGACAACGACGCGCTGTTTGCCTGCCTCTCCGGATACGCAAAAGAGAAGGAGAAGAAGGTCAATACGGTTATGTGGCCTCTGCGGACAGCTGTTTCCGGCAGACAGGCGACCCCGGCCGGCGCCACCGGCATCATGGAAGTGCTGGGAAAGGAGGAGTCCCTGAGAAGGCTCCGCGGCGCGCTTGAAAAAATAGAACAGGCGGCAGGATGACGGCAGACAGGACGTACAATGAAGCACAGCTTCGGGCCGTCCGGCACAGAGACGGCCCCATGCTGGTGATTGCAGGTCCCGGTTCCGGAAAGACGGCAGTCATCACAGGACGTACCTGCGCGCTGATCCGGGAGGGAGTCTCTCCTTCATCAATACTGGTGGTGACCTTTACCCGGGCCGCCGCAGCGGAGATGAAGGAGAGATTTTTGCAAATGGCGGGGACTGCCTCCGCAGGGGTGACCTTCGGCACATTTCACAGTGTGTTCTATGGTATGCTGCGCACACAGTATGCCCGGATGCGTGTGCTTCCGGAAGAGGAGAAGACCGTCCTTATACGGGAGATCCTGCGGGAGACGGCGCAGGATGCGGAGCAGGAAACAGACCTGCCCGCGCAGGTTATACGGGAAATCAGCCTGTATAAGAGCCTGGGCACAGATCCTGAAAAGTATTATCCGGCCGCGCTGCCGCAGGACCGTTTCAGACAGGTCCTCGATACATATGAGGAGCGAAAGCGGCAGGCAGGAAAGATTGATTTTGACGACATCATTCTTCTCTGCAGGAGGATGCTCACAGACAGGGCGGATATACGGACGGCCTGGCAGAAGAAGTTTGCCTATATACTGGTGGATGAGTTTCAGGACATCAGCCCCATGCAGTACAGTGTGATCCGCCTGCTGGCCGCGCCGCAGGACAACCTGTTCATCGTGGGCGACGATGACCAGAGCATCTACCGTTTCCGGGGCGCCAGTCCCGGGATTATGCTGCGGTTTCCGCAGGACTATCCTGCGGCGGAAGTGGTCACACTGGAAGAAAACTACCGCAGCAGCCCGGAGATTATCTCCGCGGCCGGACGGCTGATCCGGCACAACAGCAGGCGCTACCGCAAGCAGATCTATACGGGCAGGGCGCACGGCGAATCGGTCAGACTGGAGCAGTTTGCCAATCCCCGGCAGGAATGCCGGTACCTGGCGGAGCGCATCCGGCGGCAGGCGGCAGAAGGAATTTCCTATCGCGAGACAGCGGTTCTGGTCAGGACAAATGCCGGATGCCGCGAGGCCGCCGAGCAGCTCATGGCGTACCAGATTCCGTTCCGGGTCCGGGAGAACATACCCTGCCTGTTTGACCACTGGATCGCCGGCGATCTGTTTGCCTATATGGAGCTGGGTCGCGGCGACAGGTCGAGAGAGAAATTTCTGCAGATCGCGAACCGCCCGACGAGATATCTTTCCAGGCAGGCATTTAGCGAAAAAACCGTGTCATTTGACAGCCTGTACCGCTGGTACGAGGATAAGGCGTGGATGACAGAGCGAATCGCCGCACTGGAAGAGGATCTGGAGATGATCGGGTCCCTCGACCCGGGAGGTGCCGTCCGCTACATCCGCCGGGCTGTCGGCTATGACGGCTTTCTGTCGGAATATGCCGTGAGCAGGGGAATCCCGGAGGAAGAACTGCTGGAGATCGCGGATGAACTCACAGAGAGTGCCGCAAACCACAAAACCTGGGAGCAGTGGCAGACATTTATAGCGGCATACAGAGAGAAGCTCCGCCAGAGCCGCAGGACGGAATCCCGGGACGCGGATATGGTAACGCTCTCCACGCTGCACGCAGCCAAGGGGACGGAATACGACGCAGTATACATCCTCGACGTCAATGAAGGCGTCATCCCCTGGCACAGGGCGGTCCTGGATGAAGATCTGGAAGAAGAACGCCGGATGCTGTACGTGGGAATGACCCGCGCCCGCCGCAGGCTTCTTCTCCTCGCCGTGCGCGAGCGCTACGAGAAGCCGCAGGAGCTGTCGCGGTTCATACGGGAGATGGTGTAATGTTTGCGGCACAAATCCGTCTCCGGCACGCTCCCGCTGCCTCGTTCTCGCAGCGGTACTAACCTCCCGCCTCGCGGATCGGTAAGTACCGGCGGAACTCGAAGCACCGGAGCCTGGATTGTACCGCATTATCACAGACCGAAATTGACATTGCAGAAAGGGAAAACCATGAGCACACCGGAAACCGGCTTTACCGGAAAACTGATCACATGCCGTGAAATCGTAGGCATGATCCCTGATTTTCTGGACGGGAAGCTGAGCGGGAGGCAGCAGGAGCATTTCCTGGAACACATCAGGAACTGCAGGAACTGCTACGAAGAACTGGAGACCAACTATATGGTGAACCGGACGATCAACTATCTGGACCAGGACAGCAGGGCGGGCGGATCTTTTGATTTCAAGCCTATGTTTGAGAAGGACCTGGAAGAACAGGAGGAGAAAATCGTCAAGAACAGGAAGATCCGGGAGCTTCGTCTGGTGATCCTGGCATGTACGCTTCTGCTTTTCCTGTTCCTGGTGCTGGATGTGACAGGGATTTTCAGCATAACGGCATTTTTCGGATGACAGGTGGGAAGCAAGACAGGAGAGGATAATCTGATGTCGGAAAAAATAGTATTACTTGACGGGCACAGCATACTGAACCGGGCATTCTACGGCCTGCCGGACCTGACGAACGCGGAGGGCCTGCACACAAACGCGGTGTACGGATTCCTGAATATTCTGTTCCGGCTTCTGGAGGAGGAGAATCCGGCATATCTGGCAGCGGCCTTTGATGTGCACGCGCCGACGTTTCGCCACGACATGTACAAAGAATACAAGGGGACGCGCAAGCCCATGCCCGAGGAACTGCGGGAGCAGGTGCCGCTGATGCAGGAGGTTCTGCGTTCGATGGGAATTCCGATCGTGACGCTGGAGGGCTACGAGGCGGATGACATCCTGGGTACGCTGGCAGGACAGGCGGCAGACGCGGGTCTTCAGGTATCTGTCGTGAGCGGAGACCGGGACCTGCTGCAGCTGGCGACGGACAGAATCATGATCCGCATCCCGAAGACCAAAGGCGGCAAGACTGTAATAGAAGACTATTATGCAGAGGACGTACAGCGGGAATGGGAGCTGAGTCCGGCCCAGATCATAGAACTGAAGGCTCTGATGGGTGATTCGGCTGACAACATCCCCGGCCTGCCGGGTGTGGGGCAGAAAACGGCGACGAAGATTCTGCAGGCATACGGCACGATTGAAAATGCGCACGCCCATGCAGAAGAGATCAAACCCCGGAAAGCCATGGAAGCCCTGCGGGATCAGTTTGACCTGGCAGTGCTGTCAAAGAAGCTGGCGACGATCAACACAGACAGCCCCGTTCATCTGGACCTGGAGGCGGCCAGGATCGGAAACCTGTACACGGAAGAGGCTTATGAACTGTTCCGGCGCCTGGAATTCCGCAGGCTCCTTCCCCGTTTTGAGGAGGCGGCCGGGGGTGCCGGAGACAAGCCCGGCATAGAGATACTGACAGAAGCGGAAGAAATCAGGATTCTGGCAGCGACGGCAGCGTCCGCGCCTGAGACGGGCGCGTATCTGCTCTCGGACAGAGACCGCGTGACAGGAAGGAGCCGCATTGCCGGACTGGCGCTGGCGGTTCGTGAGGAGGCAGGCATCCGGACGTCCTATATCCCGGCGGGGGAGGCGGCCGCGGAGGCGGATCTGCTGGAAATACTCCGGTCTGTCGCAGAGGGAGCACAGCGTCTGGCTGTCTACGGTCTCAAAGAAATGCTGCACGCGGCGCCTTTCCTGCGGGATACGGCGGACAAATGCTTTGACATCCGGATCGCGGCCTATCTACTGAACCCGCTTGCCAGCGACTATCCCTGCGACACCATAGCGCGGTCTTATACGACTGCTTCCGTCCTTTCCGCAGAGGAGATTTTCCAGGGAAAGAAAAGACCTGCTGCGGAGAAGATGAGCGAAAAAGAGGCATCCGTGTACGCGGGACAGACTGCGTATACGGCGCTGGCGGCGAGACCTTCTCTGGAAGAGGAACTGGAAAAAAATGGCATGCGGAATCTCTTTGAAGAGATCGAAATGCCGCTTGTCTGCACCCTGGCCTCCATGGAAGAGGCCGGCGTGCGGATTCTTCCGGAAAAACTCGAAGAGTACGGGCGCAGCCTGGAGGAGGGGATTTCCGGACTGGAAAGCCGCATCTATGAGCAGGCAGGAGAGACCTTCAACATAAATTCTCCGAAGCAGCTCGGAGAGATCCTGTTTGAAAAAATGAAGCTGCCCGGCGGAAAGAAGACAAAGACCGGATTTTCCACCGCTGCGGATGTGCTCGAGAAGCTGGCCCCGGATGCGCCGATTGTGTCAGATATCCTGGAGTACCGGACGCTGTCCAAACTCAAATCGACCTATGCGGACGGTCTGGCCGCGCTGGTCTCGGATGACGGGAGGATTCATTCCACCTTCCATCAGACCATTACGGCTACCGGGCGCATCAGCAGCGCGGATCCGAACCTGCAGAACATTCCCGTGCGCATGGAGCTGGGACGCCAGATCCGCAAGGTGTTTGTACCGGCTGACGGCTGCGTTTTTCTTGACGCAGACTACTCGCAGATAGAGCTGCGCGTGCTGGCGCACATGTCCGGCGATGAAAAGCTGATTGCCGCCTACCGGTCTGAAAAAGACATACACGCCATTACGGCATCACAGGTTTTTCACGTGCCGTTTGATGAGGTGACCCCGCTGCAGAGACGGAACGCGAAGGCGGTCAACTTCGGCATCGTCTATGGCATCAGCTCGTTCGGGCTGAGTGAGGACCTCGGCATCAGCAGGAAAGAAGCGGCGGATTATATTGAACAGTATTATCAGACGTATCCGGGCATCCGTTCCTTCCTGGAGGGACTGGTGGAGAAGGCAAAGGCAGACGGGTATTCTGAGACACTGTATGGAAGACGCCGGCCCATGCCGGAACTCAAATCCGGGAATTTCATGCAGCGCCAGTTCGGGGAACGCGTGGCCAAGAACGCCCCGATACAGGGGACAGCGGCAGACATCATCAAGATTGCCATGATCCGCGTTGACAGACGGCTGCGCGAAGAGGGCTGGAAATCGCGGCTGATCCTGCAGGTCCATGACGAACTGCTGATCGAGGCGCCTGAGGATGAGGCGGAAAAGGCCGGAAAACTGCTGACAGAAGAAATGACGCGCGCGGCTGATCTGGCCGTGCGGCTGGAAGTTGATATGCACAGCGGTCATTCCTGGTATGAGGCAAAGTAAAAGGACACGGATATGTTTATACTGGGTATTACCGGCGGTGTGGGAGCCGGAAAAAGTGAGATTCTGATGATTCTGGAGCGGGAGTACGGCGCCCGTCTGATGCTCGCGGATGAGGCGGCGCATCAGCTCACGGACAGGGAAGGACCCTGCGGCGCTGCCCTTGCCGCCTTGCTCGGAGAAGAGATCTACGGCGCGGACGGCAGACTGGACAGAAAGGCGGCGGCGGAAAAGATATTCGGCCGGGAGGAACTCCGGCAGGCCGTCAATGCCATTGTCCATCCGGCTGTGCGGCGGTATATTCTGGATGACATTGCGCAGTGCCGGCTGAACGGGACGGCGCTGTACGTGCTGGAGGCTGCGCTGCTGCTGGAAGAGAATTATGATGAAATCTGCGATGAAGTGTGGTACATTTATGCAGATGAACAGGTCCGCCGCCGGAGACTGGCGGAGAACCGGGGTTATACAGACGAAAAGACAACGGCAATCATGAAAAGTCAGATGTCGGACGCGGAATTCCGCCGCCGCTGTACAACAGTGATCGACAACAGCGGCTCGCTCGGGGAGACAGAAGAGCAGATCCGGCATCGCATGGAAGCAGTATTCGGGGAGAACAGGGAGTTATGAAGCTGTGCAGTCTGGCCAGCGGCAGCAGCGGCAATTGTATTTTTGCGGGGAGTGAGACGACATCCCTGCTGTTTGACGCCGGCCTGAGCGGAAAGAAGATAGAGCAGGGACTGAATTCATTTGGATATACGGGCAGGGATGTGGATGCCATCTTTGTCACGCATGAGCACTCGGACCACATCCGGGGACTGGGCGTGATGGCAAGAAGGCTGGGTGTCCCGATCTATGCCACGGCAGCCACAATCAGGGAGATACAGCGCTGCAGTTCGGTAGGTGAGATTTCACCGGATCTGTTTCACGCAGTGCGTCCTGATGAGCCTGTCCAGGTGGGGGATATGACGGTGGAGCCGTTTTCCATCTCTCATGACGCGGCGGATCCCGTCGCGTACAGGATCAGCAGC
>CAMODP010000047.1 GCA_946611445.1 uncultured Eubacterium sp. | reverse complement strand
CCCTGGCGCGGCGGGCTTCTTCCTGCCTCAATAAAACAATACGCCCTACGCCCGGGCCAGCGTCAGGATCAGCTTTCCGCAGGTGTCGTAGCCAAGCCGGCCGCTGTCGAGCATCAGGTCATAATTGTGCCTGTCGCCGAAATGATGATCCGTGTAGACCTCATAATAGGCTTTTCTGGCCTTTTCCTGCTTCTTCATGTACTTTCTGATCTCGGCCGTGTCATCTGTGTGCAGATGTCTGCTGACCCAGGCGGCGCGGTGGGCCTGGTCCGCGTAGAGGAATACGTGCAGGGCATCTATGCCGGCATCCCGCAGGATGATATCTGCGCATCTTCCGATAATGACGCAGGGGCCTTTTCCCGCGAGGTCCAGAATCACCTTCTTCTGCGCCTCGAAGAGATAGTCCTTGAACTCATAGGAAATCGGCGTGATATGCCGCATGATATTTTCTGTCCGGGAGATTTCTTCTTCTGAATTTTCAACCTGCGAAACATCCAGGTGCATTTCGGCGGCTGTCGCCGCTATAATATCCTGGTCATACAGCGGTACACCGAGTTCTTCGGCTACGGCACGGCCGATCGTATGACCTCCCGCGCCGTATTCTCTGTTGATCGTGATAATTTTCATTTCCGATTCTTCTCCTTCTGTTGAGTCTGTGTTATTCCTGAGATAATTTTTATGGAAACATCAAAAGCTGTCGGCGAGAGAATCCCGGCCGCCTGCTTTCTCATACCCCTGCTGCAGGCATGGCCTTGCGGGATGTTAGGAACTGGATCAGTACCACGGCGGCTACAATGGCTATGCCGATGATATCGGTCAGCGTGGACGGATACAGCAGCATCAGGCCGCCGATCAGGATCACCAGTCGAAGGACTACAGGGATCTGCCGGAACATAAATCCGTTCAGGCAGGCAGCCACGCCGAAAATACCGACTACAGAGGTGGCCGCGATCTGCAGGACCTGCCACCATCCGGTCAGGTTCTCAAAGAGAAGTGCCGGGTTGTATGCGAAAATATACGGTACGATGAAAGCGGCTATGGCCAGCTTGGTCGCATTGACGCCGGTTTTCATCGGGTTGGATTTCGCGATGGCGGAACCGGCATAGGCAGCCAGGGCAACAGGCGGGGTGATATCCGCCACGATGCCGAAGTAGAAGACAAAGAAATGCGCGCTGACGGCCGGCAGTCCCATACGGATCAGGATCGGCGCGCAGGTCGCAGCCATGATGCAGTAATTGGCTGTCGTCGGGACGCCCATGCCGAGAACGATACAGCAGAGCATCGTCAGGAACAGGGCGATAAATGTGCTGTTCTGGCTGACGGCAACGATGCCTGTGATCAGTTTGGAAGCGAGGCCGGTGGCCGTGATGCAGCCCGCGATGCAGCCGGCGACGGCACACGCGACGGCGACAGTGACGGTTCCGCGGCCGCCTGCCTCAAGCGAGGCAAGGATCGTGCGTCCGGTTTCCAGGATGGCGTTTCCGATAAAGGATCCGCTCTTTCCCGCTTCTGCTGCAGCGTCACGTTCCTTTTTGAAAATGCCGGGCAATCCGACAACAATGGCAGCGATGATGGATACGGCTGCCGCGAAGGCCATGGTCCTCTTGTTTGTGCTGACCAGCCAGACCAGAATGATCAGCGGGATCAGAAGGTAAATGCGCATCAGCAGCTGCTTCCACGGAGTCAGTTCCGTGCGGGAGATGCCCTTGAGGTTCAGCTTTTTGGCCTCCAGGTGGACGGCGATGAAGATGCCCGTGAAATACAGGACTGCCGGCAGGATAGCTTTCAGGGCCACCGTCGCGTACGGAACACCCATGTACTCCGACATCAGGAATGCGGCTGCGCCCATGATCGGCGGCATGATCTGTCCGCCGGTGGAGGCGGCTGCCTCGACTGCCCCGGCAAATTCCGGTTTATAGCCGGTTTTTTTCATCATCGGAATCGTCACGGAACCGGTTGTGACCGTATTGCCTACAGAGGAGCCGGATACCATGCCGCAGAGAGCGGAGGATATGACGGCCACTTTTGCCGGGCCGCCGGCCGCCCAGCCGGCGATCTTGTTGGCAAGGTCAATAAAGAATGCCGAGATTCCCGTGCGTTCCAGGAAGGCGCCGAAAACGATAAAGACGACGATAAACTTGGCGCATACCTGGGCCGGCGTACCGATCACGCCGCCGGTAGAATAGAACAGCGTGTAAATCAGCCGGTTGAGCGGCAGACCGGTGAAAAAGGTGTATAGCAGCAGGACGCCCAGAACACACAGAATCGGGACGCCGACGCAGCGTCTGCAAAGCTCCAGGATGGTCAGAATGCCGATAATGCCGATGATGATATAGAGATTTGTCATCTTGGAGGCACTGGTCAGCGTTCTGGAAAGTTTCGGATAACGGAAGCAGTAAAAGAAAAAGCTGCCTGCGCCGGCGATCATGATGAGCCAGTCATACCACGGCATGTGGTTGGGCCTCACGTGGCTTTTGCTTGCCGGATAATAGAGATATCCCATAATAATGACGCCGCCCAGAAAAGAGGTGAGCCTGATTTCCAGAGCTGCCGTACTGAAAAGGGTTGACCAGATGCAGTACAGAGAGAACAGGCTCATGACAGTCGTCACGACAGTTTTGGCAGGGCCGGTCCATACGCGGGTATTGGATTCCCGGTCATATTTTTTCATGACTTCATCAATATCCGCAGACATTGACTCGCTGCCTTCTGCTGTGTAGACTGCCGCAGATGTCAGCTCTTTCTCAGACGCAGAAGGGCTGTTTTTTTTATCAGATGATGTCATACTATCTACTCCTTTAAAAAGAGCCGGGCATGACTGCAGCAGTCCTGCCCGGTTCTGTAATTGCTGCGAAGAGGGATGCGGTTATCGCCCTTTATTTGGTGGAAACCGTAAATCCTTTCTCCTCAAAGTATTTCGCTGCGCCCGGATGATACGGGACATCGGTAATGCTTGTCGCGAACTCCAGTGACAGCTCAGATCCCTTTGCGTGGGCTGCGGATACCTCGTCCAGATTCTCAAAGACTGAGGATACGAAGTTGTAGACATCTCCATCTGCCACATCGTCACGGGCAATGACGATCGCGCCGACAGCAACGGTCGTGACGTCTTCCGGTGTGCCGTAGACATCAGCCGGGATGGTGTACTTGGAATAGTACGGAGACTTTTCGATAAGTGCATCAGCGTGCTCGTCATCCAGAGATACCAGGTAAACCTGTCCGCCGGTGGAAAGATCTGTGATTGCGGTGGTCGGAGCGCCTGCCACGATGAAGGCCGCGTCGATCTTGCCGTCCTTCAGGTTGTCGGCGGAATCGGCAAAGTTCAGATACTGCGGCTTGATGTCATCCTCGGTGAGGCCATAGGCGCCGAGAACATCCAGAGCGTTGAAATACACGCCGGAGCCGGATGCGCCGATGGATACGTTTTTGCCGGCCAGGTCTTCAACAGACTTGATATCCGGGTTCATGGTAACAATCTGAACCTGCTCCATATACAGAGCCGCGACAACAGAGAAGCTGTCTATCGCGCCGCCGTCTTCAAACAGGTTTGTTCCCTGATAGGCATAGCTCATAACGTCAGACTGGCTGAAACCAAGCTGCACCGCGCCGGCATCCAGATCTTCGATGTTAGCCTGGGAGCCGTTTCCGACAACGGCCGTCACGGTGGTGTCGGTCTTGTCAGAGACATGCTGTGCAAGAACCGTGCCGAATGCGTAATAGGTGCCGGACTCACCGCCGGTGGCGAATGTCAGGTCGCCGCCGCCGACCATTTCTGTGCTCTCCTCGGCAGCCTCACTCTCGGCGGCTTCGCTCTCAGCAGCCTCACTCTCGGCGGCTTCACTCTCAGCAGCCTCGCTGACAGCAGCTTCACTCTCAGCAGCTTCGCTCTCAGCAGCCTCGCTGACAGCAGCCTCACTCTCGGCGGCTTCGCTCTCAGCAGCTTCACTTGCTGACGAAGCAGCACTTTCTTCAACAGTGCTCTCAGCAGCAGAGCTGGCTGCGGATGCAGAGGAACTGGCTTTGGAGGCAGCGCTGCTTCCGGAAGAACCGGAGCCGCCGCAGGCAGCCAGTGACAGGGTCAGGCCTGCAGTCAGAAGGAATGCCATTACTTTTTTCATATGTATCTTCTCCTTTCCTTAACCAGAAAACTGCATAAAAATGCAGAAAAACCAGATTAATTCCAATTATACATTATTTTCTGCCTGTTTTCAACTGCAGCAGAAAAATAGGGCTGCCCCTTTGACGCATTGACGCAGGCGCGATCCGGCGGTAAAGTGAATATACAGGAGAAGGTAATTATTTATATACGGGAGGACATCTGCCATGAAGTATTCAGAAGATCCCAACAGGCAATACCACATCCAGACAGCGCCGGGAGAGGTGGGCGAGTATGTCATCCTGCCCGGGGATCCGAAGCGCTGCGAAAAGATAGCACGGTATTTTGATGACCCGGTGCTGATTGCGGACAGCAGGGAATTTGTCACGTACACCGGCACGCTGGACGGCGTGAAGGTCTCTGTTACTTCCACAGGTATCGGCGGGCCGTCCGCGTCGATCGCCATGGAGGAGCTTGTGAAATGCGGAGCCCGTACGTTCGTGCGGATCGGCACCTGCGGCGGTATGCAGACGGACGTGAAGAGCGGAGACATTGTCATCGCCACGGGCGCGATCCGGATGGAGGGAACGACAAAAGAGTATGCGCCCATTGAATTCCCCGCCGTGCCGGACCTGACGGTTACCAACGCGCTGGTCAGCGCCGCAAAAAAGAGCGGCCATGCATGGCATGCCGGCGTCGTGCAGTGCAAGGATGCCTTTTACGGACAGCATAATCCGGAACTCATGCCGGCATCGTATGAGCTGGAAAACAAGTGGCAGGCCTGGCTGAGAATGGGAGCGCTGGCCTCAGAGATGGAAAGTGCGGCCCTGTTCATTGTCGGCGCGTTTCTGCGTGTGCGCGTGGGCTCGCTCTTCCTGGTCATGGCCAATCAGGAGAGAGAAAAAGCGGGACTGGAAAATCCTGTCGTGCATGATACGGACGCGGCAGTCAGAATCGCCGTGGAGGCAGTCCGTGAGCTGATCCGTTCTGACGCCTCGTGAATTCCGGATCTCCGGTTAATATGATAATCCGCTGAATCCGGCCGAAAACGGACAGTCCGCACAATGAGAGGAGAATGAACATGACATCAGAACAAACAGCCGGCCTGATCCGGGCTGCTATTGAGATGCTGCCGAAGGCTTACGCGCCATACAGTCATTTTCATGTGGGAGCGGCACTGCTGTGCGCAGACGGCACTGTTTTTACAGGGTGCAATGTGGAGAATGCCTCATATCCGGTCTGTTTCTGCGCGGAGCGCACTGCGATCGCCAAGGCGGTTTCGGAAGGGAGGAGAGCATTTACGGCGATCTGTATTGTCGGAGGTCCGGGAGGGGCGATCCAGGACTACTGTCCGCCCTGCGGCACCTGCCGGCAGGCTATGGCAGAGTTCTGTGATCCTGCCGGCTTCACGGTCATCCTGGCAAAGAGTCCGGAGGAGTACAGAGTATATTCTCTCGAAGAGCTGCTGCCGCTCAGCTTTGGAGGACAGCATCTCGTGTAGAAAGCTGATCCCTGCGGTCAGCAGATGATTCCTCCGCCGAGAACAATGTCACCGTCATACAGGACAGCTGCCTGTCCGGGCGTGACAGCCCGCTGCGGTTCATCAAAGCGCAGTTCCAGGCTTTCGCTTCCGTCCGGGACGCAGAGCGCGCTCTTTGCCGGCTGGCGGTAGCGGAGCTTTGCCTCACAGCGGAAAGGCTCCCGGGGCGCCTCGCCGCTGATCCAGTTGATTTCTTTCACCTTTACGCGGGTCTGCATAAGGGCCTCATGCGGTCCCAGGACGACAGTGTTGGCCGCGGGATCGATCCGGACCACGTAGGTCCGCTCCGGAAACGGAAGCCCCAGACCCCGGCGCTGCCCGATCGTGTAGTGGATGATGCCGCGGTGGCGTCCGAGGACATGGCCGTCCTGATCCACAAAGTCCCCCGGCACGGGCACGTGCGCGCTGCGGGCGGCTATGACAGCGCCGTAGTCCCCGTCCGGGACGAAACAGATATCCTGGCTGTCCGGCTTGTCCGCATTGACAAACCCTGCCTGCTCCGCCATGGCCCGGACTTCTGTCTTGGTCAGCTCACCGAGCGGAAAACGCGTGTGCGCCAGCTGCTCCTGCGTCAGGGAATACAGCACATAGCTCTGGTCTTTGGAAGGGTCGGCGGCTTTCAGGAGCTGCCAGCGCCCGTTTTCGAGCCGGATTCTGGCATAATGCCCCGTCACGATGGCGTCGCAGCCGAGCACGCGGGCCTGGTCATACAGTTTTCCGAACTTCATATAGCGGTTGCAGTCTATGCACGGATTCGGCGTCACGCCCGCCTCATAGGCATCAATAAACCGGCCGATGACTTCCTGCCGGAATTCCCTGGTGTAATTGAAGACATAGTAAGGCATACCCAGGCGGTAAGCCACGCTCCGCGCATCCTCCGTATCATCCAGACTGCAGCAGGTACGGTCTGCCGTCCGGGTCTCCGGCCGGCCTGTTTCTCCGGCCGCGTCTTCACTTTCATACAGCTTCATGGTACAGCCGATGCACTCCCAGCCGGCTTCCTTCATGCGCATGGCCGCCACGCTGGAATCCACGCCTCCCGACATTGCGATCAGTGCTTTCATCATCAGCCCTCCTGTTGTTTATCCGGATGATTCCGGACGGGAACGGATGTGAAGCAGATGTCTGACAGCTTCTTGCCGTAAAAGTAGTCGTGAACCATCCTGTCAAATTCTGTCCACATGGGCAGCGTCTGACAGATCGCCTCCCGCGGGCAGGTCATCTCCGGGTCGGCCTGACAGGCAACAGAGGCCAGAGGGCCTTCCATCAGCTCGAGAATTTCTCCGACAGAGTATTCCTCCGGCTTTCTGCAGAGCCGGTAGCCGCCCCCCTTACCGCTGGCACCGACGATGAGGCCGCCGGCCACCATGTCTTTCACAATGATTTCCAGATATTTTTTGGATATCTCCTGCCGGGCGGCAATATCCTTAAGGGGAATATAGCTGCCGTCCTCTTTTTCATTTTCCGCCAGATCAATCATGACGCGTATCGCGTATCTTCCTCGTGTAGAAATCACAATGCAGGCCGCTCCTTTTATGCTGTGCTTTCGGGATTCCGTTTGTTTTGCCTATTATACCGCAGGGTAAGTAGGCAAATCAACAGGGAAATGCAAATAACCTATTGACATAGTAGGCAAATAGGTGTAGACTGCGGTAACAGGAAGAAAAAGGAGGCAAACATGAGGATATATGCTGACAACGCCGCAACGACCAGAATGAGTCAGGCTGCACTGGATGCAATGGTCCCCTGTCTGCAGGAGGTATACGGCAATCCGTCCAGTCTGTACGGCCGGGGACAGGAGGCAAAGGAGATCCTGGAGAAGGCCAGAGCTGAAATAGCAGCTGTGATCGGAGCGGAACCCAGGGAAATTACATTCACCTCCGGCGGAAGCGAGGCGGATAACCAGGCGATCCGTTCCGCCGCGGAGGCAGGAAAAAAAGCCGGAAAGACGCACATCATTTCCACAGCCTTTGAACATCACGCGGTTCTGCATACGCTGGAAAAGCTGCGGAAAGAGGGATTTGACATTACGCTGCTGGACGTGCATGAGGACGGGCTGGTCCGGCCGGAAGAGGTCGAAGCGGCGATTCGGGAGGACACGGCCCTTGTGACTGTGATGTATGCCAACAATGAGATCGGCACGATCCAGCCCGTTGCGGAGATCGGAGAGATCTGCGCCAGGCATGCGGTCACATTCCACACAGACGCGGTGCAGGCTGTCGGGCACCTGCCGATAGACGTAAAAAAGGAACATATTGATATGCTGTCGGCTTCCGCGCACAAGTTTCACGGCCCCAGGGGTATCGGATTCCTGTACGCGAGAAAGGGGATCAGGCTGACGAACCTGATCGAGGGCGGCGCCCAGGAGCGCGGGAAACGCGCCGGCACGGAGAATGTGCCTGCCATCGTCGGCATGGCAGCAGCCCTGCGGGCGTCCGCGGAACAGATGGATGCTGTCGCGGCAGTGCAGCGGGAGCAGAGGGACCGCCTCATACGGGGACTCAGTGAAATCCCGCATTCTGCCCTCAACGGGGACGCGGAGCGAAGACTTCCCGGAAACGTGAATTTCTGTTTTGAAGGAATAGAGGGGGAGTCCCTGCTGCTGCTTCTGGACGACAGGGGCGTCGAGGCTTCTTCGGGGAGCGCCTGTACATCCGGTTCACTGGATCCGAGTCATGTCCTGCTCGCGATCGGAAGGGTCCACGATGTCGCGCACGGATCCCTGCGGCTGACGCTCGGCGATGATATCACAGAGGAGGAGACGGATTATATCATACAGTCCGTAAAGGATGTGGTGGAATATCTGCGGGGCTTTTCACCGGTCTGGAGAGACCTCGTTTCCGGAAAAGCAGAGTTTATACTTTGACAAAAGGGCGGACAGCCGGTAAGGAGAAAACATGGCATTATACAGTGAAAAAGTGATGGAACATTTCAGACATCCCAGAAATGTCGGGGTGATTGAGGATGCCAACGGGATCGGAACAGTGGGAAACGCAAAGTGCGGCGACATCATGAAAATGTATCTCAAAATCGAGGATGATATCGTCAGAGACGTCAAATTTGAGACTTTCGGCTGCGGCAGCGCGATCGCTTCCAGTTCCATGGCCACGGAGCTGATCAAGGGAAAACCGGTGGCAGACGCAATGAAACTGACCAACAAGGCAGTGGCGGAGGCGCTGGACGGGCTGCCGGACTACAAGATGCACTGTTCCGTCCTGGCAGAGGAAGCCATTCAGGCGGCGCTGGATGATTACAGGAGCAGGACCGGGGCAGCGGACAGCAGCGATGCGGGATAAAACAGCCGGACACACTGAACACCGGAGCGGTATAGAAAAACGGCGGGAGCGGAAAGCAACGCCGGGGAAAAAGCACTATACGAACCATACTATATGATAAAGAAACAAAAAAAGAGGGAGAGAACCAATGAGTCAGTACAGATTTGAAACGCTGCAGCTGCATGTGGGGCAGGAACAGGCAGATCCGGCGACGGATGCCCGCGCCGTTCCGATTTATCAGACGACATCCTATGTGTTTCACAACAGCAGACACGCCGCGGACCGGTTCGGCCTGGCAGATGCCGGCAACATCTACGGCAGGCTGACGAATTCCACACAGGAGGTCCTGGAAAAGAGACTGGCTGCCCTGGAGGGCGGCAGCGCGGCGCTCGCGCTCTCATCCGGCGCGGCGGCCATTACCTATACGATTGAGGCACTGGCGGCGAACGGCGGTCATATCGTGGCACAGAAGACAATATACGGCGGCACCTTCAACCTGCTGGCGCATACCCTTCCGCAGCTGGGGATTGAGACTACGTTTGTGGACGCGCATAACCTGGAGGAAGTGGAAGGTGCCATCCGGGACAATACGAAGGCCATATATCTGGAGACGCTGGGCAATCCGAACAGCGATATTCCCGATATTGAGGCAATAGCGGAAATCGCGCACAGGCACGGACTGCCTCTGGTGATTGACAATACCTTCGGGACACCGTACCTGATCCGTCCGATCGAGCACGGCGCGGACATCGTCGTCCACTCGGCCACGAAGTTCATCGGCGGTCACGGTACGACGCTCGGCGGCATTATCGTGGAGTCCGGAAAATTTAACTGGAAAGAAGGCGGAAGGTACCCGCAGATTGCAGAACCGAATCCCAGCTATCACGGCATCTCCTTCTATGACGCGGTCGGACCGGCTGCCTTTGTGACGTATATCCGGGCCATTCTCCTGCGCGATATGGGTGCGTGCATTTCCCCGTTCAACGCATTCCTGCTGCTGCAGGGCGTGGAGACCCTCTCCCTGCGGCTGGAGCGGCACGCGGAGAATACCAGAAAGGTGGTCGAGTATCTGAGCAGCCATCCGATGGTCGAGAAGGTCAACCACCCGTCGCTCCCCGATCATCCGGATCACGCCCTGTATGAGAAGTATTTCCCGCACGGCGGCGCGTCCATTTTTACCTTTGAGATCAGGGGAGACCAGCAGGAAGCCTGGACATTTATCGACAATCTGGAGATCTTCTCCCTGCTCGCGAATGTGGCGGATGTCAAGAGTCTGGTCATTCATCCGGCTTCCACGACACACTCCCAGCTTTCCGGAGAGGAGCTTCTGGATCAGGGCATCCGGCCGAATACCATCCGGCTCTCAATCGGCACGGAACATATCGATGATATCATTGCAGATCTGGAGCGCGGATTTGCAGCGGTAAAGGCAGCGGACAACTGAACAGGTCCTCATGCAGGAAGGAAATATCAGAGACGGCATCCGGCGGCTGAAAAAGCTGTCAGATGCCGTTTTTTACCGGATAAAAAGAATTGAAGAAATAAGTGATATGGAGTAAAATAATCCGGAATCCGGGCAGGGACGGTCTCCTTTGCGGGATCGCAGTGGGAACGAAACGCTTTCTGCCGGATGAAATACAGAGGAGAGAGCGCCGGGCAGACCGGGCGGTGGCACACGTGGCTGAGCATACGAAAGACGCGGTACGGACAGACAGGATTTTCATACGGTATCTGGAGATTCCCGAGACGGTCGGTTTTGCGGAGGTAAGCAGGTACCTTGCCCTCATCTCCCCGGGGCGACGGACGCGTATCGGACGGTTTCTGTTCGACAGGGAACGCCTGACATCTCTGTTCGCGGAGCTGCTTCTGCGGGTGATGCTGACGGAAACGATGGGCATGGATGAAGCTGATATCGCATTTTGCGAGGGAAGCAGCGGAAAGCCTTTTCTGGCCCGCGGTGCAGCAGGAGAGCCCGCACAGGGGACAGATGTGCAGTTTTCCCTGTCTCATTCCGGGCGGCAGGTGGCTGCTGCCGTCTGCCGGCAGAGCGTCGGGCTTGATCTGGAAACGCTGCGGTCCTGTGACCTGCATATTGCGGATCGTTTCTTCCTCCCTGAGGAGAGCCGGTATATTCGCGGGGCTGAGAATCCGGACGAGGCGTTTTTCTATATCTGGACCAGGAAAGAGGCATACATCAAAAAGACAGGCGAAGGCCTGTCCAGGGATCTCCGGTCTTTTTCCGTGCTGCGTGACGATCCCCCGCGCTTCTGCTGGCAGACCTGCCGGACCGGTACGGCGGTCATCAGTGTCTGCGCGGACAGCATAAGTGAGGAACGGGTCAGCGTTACGCGGACAGACTGCAGAGAGGTACTGGCACATTTCGAAAGCGCAATATGCTGATTGCAGCGCCAAAAGTACTGAACCATGAAAAGGCAGAGCAAAGGAGAAAAATGGAAAAAATCAAGGCGTTTCTGAAAAAGAAAAATGTTGAGATATCACTGAAGAGATACGGCATTGACGCACTGGGAGCGATGGCGCAGGGACTGTTCTGTTCCCTGCTGATCGGGACCATCATTAACACGCTGGGTTCTCAGCTGCACATCCCCGCGCTGACCAGGACGGTTGCCGTGATTGCCGGCAATGAATATACGGTCGGCGGCCTGGCTACCGCCATGAGCGGGCCGGCGATGGCCGTGGCGATCGGTTATGCCCTGCAGTGCCCCCCGCTGGTGCTGTTCTCATTGATCTCCGTGGGGTTTGCGTCGAACGCGCTGGGCGGTGCCGGCGGCCCCCTGGCGGTGCTGTTTGTAGCGATTGTGACTGCGGAAATCGGAAAGCTGGTTTCCGGAGAGACGAAGGTGGATATTCTGGTAACCCCGATGGTGACGATCGGCGTCGGGGCGGCGCTTTCCGCCTGGTGGGCGCCCCCGCTCGGCGCCGCGGCTTCCCGCGTCGGCAATATCATCATGTGGGCGACGGAGCTGCAGCCGTTTCTGATGGGCATAGTTGTATCCGTGGTTGTCGGCATAGCCCTGACGCTGCCGATCTCCTCCGCCGCCATCTGTGCCGCGCTCGGTCTGACCGGCCTGGCCGGCGGGGCTGCCGTGGCGGGCTGCTGCGCGCAGATGGTCGGCTTTGCCGTGATGTCATTCCGGGAAAACGGGCTCGGCGGGCTGGTTTCCCAGGGAATCGGCACATCCATGCTGCAGATGGGGAATATCGTGAAAAATCCCCGGATCTGGATCGCGCC
>CAMODP010000046.1 GCA_946611445.1 uncultured Eubacterium sp. | reverse complement strand
CAGCCTGTCCATTTTCAATAAAAACCGGAGTTTTGCAATCACCTGACACAGATAACACCTAAGGAGGAAAAATAATTATGACAACCATGATCCAGATTCTGACCGCCGTCGCACTTATCCTGACCATCGTCATTCCTTTTATCGCCTGGTACCGCGGCGAGCACACAAAGCTGCGCTACAAGAAGGCACTGGCCGTGAACTGCCTCTCCTTCTTCGGCATTCTGCTGATTGCCGCCGTCGTGACGCTTGCGGGTGCCTCCCCGGCACACGCCGATGCCGCTTCCGTCAGCACCGGCGCCGGCATGGGCTACATTGCTGCCGCCCTGTCCATCGGCATGTCCGGTATCGGATCCGGCATCGGTGTCGCCAGCTCTTCGAGCGCCGCTCTCGGCGCCCTCAGTGAGGACGGATCCATCTTCGGTAAATCCCTGATCTTCGTCGCCATGGCAGAAGGAATTGCCCTGTACGGCCTGATCATCTCCTTCATGATCGTCGGTCAGCTCGGATAAGGACGGACTGTCATGAAAATGTATCTTATCAGCGACAATGTGGACACCCTGACAGGCATGCGTCTGGCCGGTGTCGAGGGCGTCGTTGTGCACGAGCGTCCTGAGCTGAAGGAGGCTCTGGAGAGAGCCGTTGCCGATCCGGATATTGCGGTGCTGCTGCTGACGGAAAAATTCGGCCGTGAATTCCCCGATATCGTCAACGATGTGCGGCTTCACTGCCGCACGCCCCTCCTGATCGAGATTCCCGACCGGCACGGAACCGGCCGCCGGGCTGACTTTATCACGTCCTACGTAAATGAGGCCATCGGCCTGAAGCTGTAAGCAGAAAGGCATTGTCTGTGACTACAGAGGAAAAGTTATCCGCGTTTTACATGAATTGTCTGACTGCCGCCACGGAGGAGGCCGCCCATCTGACGGCTGACCACAAGGCGGCACTGGAAGAGCTGTACCAGGAGCATGTCAGGCAGAAAAAGAGCCAGAGCGCATCTGAGCTTGCTGTCCGCCGGGAGGAACTGCTCCGTGAGAGCAACCGGGCGCTCTCCGAGGCACAGCTCAAAAGCCGCCGTGCCCTCTCTGCCCGGACACAGGAGCTCAAAGACCAGCTCTTTGCCGAGGTGGAGAAACGTCTGGAAGAATTCAGGCACACACCGGACTATACAGACTACATCTGCAATAAGATAAACAAAGCCCTCAAGCTGTCCCGTGACCGGGAAAATGACATAATCGTCTATATGGATCCCGCGGATGCCGGCATCATGGAAGAGGTCTCGGACCGCTGCAGGGTAAAAATCACGGAGACGCGCGAGCCCATCATGGGCGGCGTGCGGGCTGTGATCCCGTCAAGGAAGCTTCTGTTTGATTTTGCCTTCCTTGATCTGCTGAATGAAGAAAAAGAGGCATTTGCCTTCAAAGGAGGACCGGAGCATGCATGACGAAAGAACAGGTACGATCACTCAGATCAACGGACCTGTCATTTACCTGAAGGACGCTCCCGACTTCCGCATGGGCGAGATGGTGTATGTCGGAAAGGAACGCCTGGTCGGCGAAGTGATCGGGCTGAACAGGGACCTGACCACCGTACAGGTTTACGAGGAAACCTCCGGCCTGCGGCCCGGCAGCACAGTCACCGGAACAGGTGCCGCCATATCCGTTCTGCTGGGCCCGGGGATCCTGCACAATATCTACGACGGCGTGCAGCGCCCTCTCTCCGTTATTGCGGAGCAGTCCGGCAAATATATCGGTCGCGGCCTGTCCGTATCCTCTCTGGACGAAGAAAAAAAATGGCATGCCCGCATCACTGTCCGCACGGGACAGGTCGTCGGCGGCGGCACCGTCATCGCCGAGACCCGGGAGACGCCGAGCATTGTGCACCGCTCCATGGTCCCCCCCTCCGTAGACACGGCGGAAGTCATCTGGGCCGCGCCGGAAGGAGACTATACGATCCAGGATGTCATCGTCCGCATCCGCTGTGCGGACGGAAGCGAACAGGATCTGACGCTCGCGCAGCGCTGGCCTATCCGGGCCCCCCGGCCGACAGCGCACCACTATGCCTCTTCCGTCCCGCTGATCACCGGCCAGCGGATTCTGGACACCATGTTCCCCATAGCCAAAGGCGGCACGGCAGCCATTCCCGGCGGCTTCGGAACAGGCAAGACCATGCTCCAGCACTCCGTCGCAAAGTGGTCTGACGCGGATATCATCATCTACGTCGGCTGCGGCGAGCGCGGCAATGAGATGACGCAGGTGCTGGAGGAGTTTTCCGAGCTGACTGACCCGCGCACGGGCAATCCGCTGATGGACCGCACGGTTCTGATCGCCAACACCTCCAACATGCCCGTTGCGGCGCGTGAAGCGTCCATTTACACGGGGCTCACCCTGGCGGAATACTACCGTGACATGGGATATGACGTCGCCATCATGGCCGACTCCACCTCCCGCTGGGCGGAAGCGCTCCGTGAGCTCTCCGGCCGTCTGGAGGAGATGCCGGCCGAGGAAGGATATCCGGCCTATCTGGCCTCCCGTCTGTCCGCCTTCTATGAGAGGGCCGGCATGATGCAGAACCTGAACGGCACAGAGGGAAGCGTCTCGATCATCGGCGCCGTTTCCCCGCAGGGCGGCGATTTCTCCGAGCCGGTCACCATGAACACCAAGCGGTACGTCCGCTGCTTCTGGGGGCTGGACAAATCCCTGGCATACGCCCGGCACTTCCCCGCCATACAGTGGCTGGACAGCTACAGCGAATATGTACCGGACCTCTCCGGCTGGTACACCGCAAATGTAGACAAAAAATTTGTCAGTGACCGCGCGCAGTTCATTGCCCTGCTGAACCAGGAGCACGCCCTGATGGAGATCGTCAAGCTGATCGGCTCTGACGTCCTCCCGGATGACCAGAAGCTCACCCTCGAGATCGCGCGCGTCATCCGGCTGGGATTCCTGCAGCAGAACGCCTTCCATGCGGAGGATGCCAGCGTCCCTGTCCGCAAACAGTTCCTGATGATGGAGACCATCCTTTACCTCTATGAGAAGGCAAAGGCACTGATTACGCTCGGGCACCCCATGTCCGTGCTCAAAGAGAGCAATATCTTTGAAAAAGTCATCGCCATCAAATACGACGTGCCGAACAGCAAACCGGAACTGTTTGACGACTATCACGCGGCGATCGACAACTTTTACAATGAAGTGCTTGAGAAAAACGGCTGACCCAAAGGAGCAGACACATGGCTATTGAATATCTGGGGCTGAGCGGGATCAACGGCCCTCTGGTTGTGCTGGAGGGCGTGAAAAACGCCGCCTACGACGAAATCGTCGAATTTCATATCCGGGGGACCGGGAACAAGAAGCTGGGCCGCATCATTACCACATGGGAAGACAAGGTTCTGATCCAGGTCTTCGAAGGGACCGAGGGCCTTTCTCTGGAAAATGCCCGCGTCCGCCTGACCGGACACCCGATGGAGGTGGCACTCTCTGAGGAAATGCTCGGGCGTACCTTTGACGGGATCGGCAACCCGATCGACGGTCTGGGGCCGATCACATCCGACGACCGCAGAGACGTCAACGGACTTCCCATGAATCCCGTAATGCGGCAGTATCCCCGGAACTACATCCGTACAGGCATCTCCTCCATCGACGGGCTGGCTACGCTGATCCGCGGCCAGAAGCTGCCTGTCTTTTCCGGCAACGGCCTGCCCCACGACAGGCTGGCCGCCCAGATCGTCCAGCAGGCATCCCTTGGCGAAGACTCCGATGAAAAGTTTGCCGTCGTCTTTGCCGCCATGGGCGTAAAATATGACGTCGCGGAATACTTCCGCAGGACTTTCGAAGAAAGCGGCGTATCAGACCATGTCGTCATGTTTCTGAACCTGGCAAATGATCCGGTCGTTGAGCGTCTGATCACGCCGAAGATCGCCCTCACCACCGCGGAATACCTGGCCTTCGAGAAAAACATGCACATCCTGGTAATCCTCACAGATATCACTTCTTTCTGTGAAGCCATGCGCGAAGTGTCCTCTTCAAAAGGTGAGATTCCCTCCAGAAAGGGCTATCCGGGCTACCTGTACAGCGAACTGGCCACCCTCTACGAGCGCGCCGGCATCATTCGGGGCACAGAAGGCTCCGTGACACAGATCCCGATCCTTACCATGCCCAATGATGACATCACGCACCCGATTCCGGATCTGACCGGCTATATCACAGAAGGGCAGATTGTGCTTGACCGCGCGCTTCACGGGCAGGGCATCTATCCGCCGGTCTCCGTGCTGCCCTCCCTCTCCCGTCTGATGAAGGACGGCATCGGAGAAGGCTATACCCGGGCCGACCACCAGGCCGTCGCCAACCAGCTGTTTTCCTGCTACGCCAAGGTCGGGGACGCCCGCGCGCTGGCCTCTGTCATAGGCGAGGACGAGCTGTCCTCCCTGGACAAGAAATACCTGCTCTTCGGCAGGGAATTTGAGAAGCGGTTTGTCAGTCAGCGTCCGGAAGAAAACCGCACCATTACACAGACGCTGGACATCGGCTGGGACCTGCTGGGACTGCTGCCCAGAGAAGAGCTCGACCGTGTGGATACAAAGGTGCTGGATCAGTGGTACCACGCCACAACGGTGGATACCGCTTCCGACACGCTGCAGCGAGCGGACCAGGCCTCCGCATAAAGCGGGGGCATCCCCGTGCTCTCCTGACGAGAAAGGACGCATACTATGGATCCCACGACATTTCCCACAAAAGGCAACCTGATGCTGGCCAGGAATTCTCTTTCCCTGAGCAGGATGGGCTATGACCTCATGGACAGGAAACGGAATATCCTGATCCGTGAAATCACGGAACTCATTCAGAAGGCGGCGGATGTGCAGTCCCAGATCGATGAGACCTTCCGCTCTGCCTACGCCGCCCTGCAGAAAGCTAATATAGAAAACGGCATCAGCCGGGTGGAGCTCATCGCGGGAACCATTCCGGTCGATGAGAGCATACGTGTCAAGACACGCAGCGTCATGGGCGTGGAGATCCCCCTTGTCGAATCCTCTGAGGCGGACATGAAGCCGACCTATGCCTTCTACTCCGCCCGCAATTCTCTGGAGGAGGCCAGGGCGGCCTTTGTCCGTGTAAAAGAGCTGACGCTGCAGCTGTCCATGATCGAGAACGCGGCCTACCGGCTGGCGATGAATATCAAGCGCACGCAGAAGCGGGCAAATGCGCTGCAGAATATCACGATTCCTCACTACGAACAGCTGGTGCATGATATCAGCGATGCGCTCGAGGAGAAGGAGCGGGAGGAATTCACCAGGCTGAAAGTCATAAAGAGAGGGCTGGCCTGATGAAGCCGCTGCCGTCATCCGGAATTCTTTTTCCCCTGCCGGGCACTCATGACCAGATCGTACAGAAAGGATCCCGTTTTGCCGATCTCCGGATACTCCCCCGGCAGCACATCCAGAAAGCAGTAGCCGCAGGCATTCACGATCTCCGTGCCGGACGGATGGCGGATCCTTCTTGAGAAGCTTCCGGAGGTATAGTTTTTGTGAACATGTCCGTGCAGCATATACCGGGGATGATATCTGTCCAGAAGTTCTCCGAAGCATGAAAAGCCCCTGTGAGGAAGATCATCCAGATCCCCGTAGCCGGCTGCAGGCGCATGGGTGACCAGCAGATCAAACCCGTTTCTGATCAGGATATCCGGCGTGGTTTTCCGGATCCGTCTGCGCATCTCTTTTTCCGTATACATGTCTCTCCCATCCGGACGGTAGCGCTGCGATCCGCCCAGCCCCAGTATACGGAGCCCCCGGAAATCATACACCTTCTCCTCAATACAGATGCATCCCTCCGGGGGATGCACCTCATACTGACCGTCATGATTTCCCCGCACGTACAGCAGGGGACAGTTCGTCATTGTCACCAGAAATTCCAGGTAATCCGCTTTCAGGTCACCGCAGGAGATGATCAGGTCAACGCCTTCCAGCAGCTCCGGCCTGTAAAAATCCCACAGAGCCCTGCTCTCTTCGTCCGCAATCGCCAGAATACGCATTCATCTGTCTCCCACGCCGCTGCGTTTTATAATTGCCTGCACACTGTCCGACAGCTCGGCGGCAGAGGGGATCGTGCCGCACACATTATCGTTGAGCCAGTCCATTCCGATGATCTGCTCACTGGACAGGGGAAGCGCTCCCGCCTCCTGCACCACACCGGTCTGACTGTGCAGTTCTCCCGAAAAAGGCTGCAGCGTACCGCTGATCAGCCCGCTGCGCATCCAGTCCAGCATTTTTTCGGTATAATAGGAGATATTTCCGGAATGGATCACATCGATCACGCCTGCGCGCAGCCCGTACCAGTAGCCGATCCCTTTTTCGGGACTCACCTGCTCTCTGGCATTCCAGGTGCCCTCTCTGATCTCCCGGACGATACGGTCATAATACTCGCCCCAGCTCCAGATCGGTGCCGCCAGCCGCTCCGACTCCCCGTTCTTCTTCATTCTGTATACGCCGTATAAGCGCGAGCCTGTGCGTCTCACGTCCTCCGGACGGATCAGATCCGGACCCGAGATGACAGACAGACCTTCCGCTTCCATCTCAGCCTCCCAGTCCGAGTCCTTCATTCCGGACCATTTCAGGATAATTTCAGCTTCCGGATCAACAAACGCTGCCCCCAGCGCAAACGCATTGATCCTGGCGATGCTCCCGTAGATCGGCACATCAGCCAGATAGCCGATGCGATGATCCTCGGCATAGCCTGCAGCGAGCGCGCCAAGCATGAATTTTGCCTCGTGCATGCGCGGATAATACGTCCGCACCGCACTGCTGGACAGATTAATGGAGCAGTTCAGGATCCTGATCTTCGGATATTTTATGGCAGCCCGCATGGATGCGTCCATCATGGCGGCAGTCGTTGAAAAAATAATGTCCGCGCCTGCCTCAGCCGCTGCCGCAAATGCCCGGTCAAGGTCTTCCTCCGTGACGCAGTTGTCAAAATGGACAGACTCAACCAGGCCGGCATTTCGCCGTACCAGCTCATTGCGGCCAAGCTCATGGCCGTATACCCATCGTGAGCGGGCGGCATCGCTTCCATAGATGAATGCTGCAAGCAATGGTCTCTTCCCGGAAATCCCGAGATTCGATGCAAGTTTCTGAATATTCTGCAGCAGACCGGCAGGCTTCCCTGCCTGCTCCTCATCCTCGATCAGGACAGTCTCATTGTCTTCCGCTTCGCTTCGCAGCTCGTTCCACAGCAGACTGATATTTTCCGCGATCACGGCGTCACCGTTCCGCAGCAGCTTCCTGTCCCGGTAAATGCGGCGGTAGAGAAGAAACGCATCTCCGTCCGTGATTCTGAGACGTCTGCCGCCTTTTGCCAGAAAGACCCGCTGGAAATTGTGAAAATCCCCCCGCAGCTCCTCCACCGCTTTCTCCGGCCAGACAGTATCGCAGTCCTGTCCGTACAGCGCTGCCAGCTGTCCGTAGGAACCCTTTTCCGTCAGCACAAAATCATAGAGGCCCGTGACCCTGAAAAAATCGAGAAATTCAAAATAGACCTGAACTTCCTTCTCTTCCGTCTTCCTGGGCAGGACACGCCGCACATCTGCCGTAATAGCCCAGGCCCCCAGATATTTCAGGACAGAGACTCTCTTGTTGCCTTCCTGTACGTAAAAACGGTTTTTATACTCCAGCACAATGACCGCTTCCTGTATGCCTTCGGTCTCCTGCGCCTCCAGCAGCCGGGACCACTTCGCCTCGAATTCTGTATCCGGTTTCAGCAGAGGCATGAAATTCCATGCAAAGGCATTTTCCCTGCCCTCTGTCACCGTTCCCACAATCCTGTCCAGCGGAACCTCCCTGACCCCTATCGAGATTTTCGGCAATGTCAGATATTCCGGCAGAATATGCTCCAGTGACTGCAGATACGGCCACCGTCCTTCCGACGCCGCGCGGCGGACAGCCTTTTCTCCCTCTCTCCTCGCTCTTATGTAGGATTCTTTCATTACAATAATCAGTCCTTTCCGTCACCAGAGTATACAACAGACAGACTGATAAAGTCAAAAGTGAGTCAGACTGGAGCTCCCTTTTTTCGCCGCAGGCGCGGATCAATGCGCCGGTCTCCTTGCCATAATCGGCGGTTCAGAAGGGCTGAGTTTTTTGCATAATTCATTATATTGTCTGATATTATAGTGATTCCACCGCACAATTCGACAACTCTGTTTTCTGTTTTTCTACTACCGGATTGTCAAGCATTTTTTCCTTTTTTTTGTCCGAATCTGCACTTTTGGGAGTTTCTCACAAAACGTCCGTTCGCCGTATATCTTTATGTAACTGCGTTATTTCACCCTTTTTTTTGTTGATAATGTGGATAACATGGTGGATAACCCCGGAAACGCACCTGTTTTGCGGTTTTGCGATTGTGGATAACTTTTGGCCGAAAATTAGCCGCGCAAAACCCGAAATCCGGTTCCGCGCGGCCCGTTTGTGCACTTTTATAGATCGTGAATTTTTTGTACAATTCAGGCATCTCTATGCCTGTAAAACATTCAGAATTCAGGCTCTGTACGATTCTGCCAGTGCCCGGAAAGCCGGAAGACTTCTCCGGATCTGCTCCTCTGATACGCAGTAGGAGATCCTCACATAGCCCGGCATCCCGAAGCTGTCGGACGGAACCAGCAGCAGCTCCTGCTCCTTCGCCTTCTCGCAGAACGCGCCGGCATCCTCTTCCAGTGCCTTTACAAACAGATAGAACGCGCCGTCCGGATGCACGCAGCTGTAACCGTACTCTGTCAGCGCACCGTACAGCAGGTCTCTGTTCTTTCTGTAGGCCTCCAGGTCCGAAACCTGCCCGACGCACCGCTCAATCACATGCTGCAGCAGACTGGGAGCACATACATAGCCCAGCGCGCGGCCCGCGCCGCAGATGCCTGCGTACACATCCCCCGCAGACGCCGCCTCATCCGGCACAAGGACATAGCCGATGCGCTCTCCCGGCAGGGACAGGGACTTGCTGAAGGAATAGCAGACGATCGTATCCGCGTAGTATTTGGTCAGATACGGTACCTCCAGCGAACTGTCGAAGACCAGCTCCCGATACGGCTCATCCGCGATCAGGTAGATCACCGTGCCGTACTCCTTCTCCTTCTCCCGCAGGAGATCCGCCAGCTTTTTGATGCTCTCCGTCGTGTAGACCACGCCGGACGGATTGTTCGGAGAGTTCAGGATGATGGCCTTTGTTTTCGGTCCGATGGCAGCGCGGAACGCGTCCAGGTCCAGCTGCAGCGTGTCCTTATCGCAGAGGACCGGGTTGAAGACAGCACCGGCGGATTCCGCGAAAACGCGGTACTCCGGGAAAAACGGCGCAGGTGTGAGCACCTCCTCGCCCTGACAGATGACGGCACCCAGCGTAATGCGCAGGGAAGCGGCCGCGCCGCAGGTCATATACAGGTTGTCCGCCCTGAAGTTCGTTCCGAACCGGCGGTTCAGGTCATCGGCGATGGCCCCTCTGGTGCCGGCATCGCCCTGCGCGGAAGTATAGCCGTGCAGATAGATATCCGGCTTCTCCGCCAGCAGGTCACGGATTGCCTCATTGACACAGGCCGGTGCGGGAACGCTGGGATTGCCCAGGCTGAAATCAAACACGTTCTCCGCGCCGATTTCGGCCTTCCTCTTGTTTCCGTATTCAAAAATGTCACGGATTACGGATCTGGTTTTCCCCAGCGCCATCATGGTTTCGTTAAGCATAGTGTGGTTCTCCTTCTGTGTTGCTTTTTTTGCAGATTTTTGCAATGTAGGATACCGTCAAACCGCACAATCCGTCTCAGGCACGCTCTCGCTGCCTCTCTCCGCTCCGCTCCGGTCGGCGCTAAACGAACGTCCACCGGACGTTCAGCGCCCTCGCAGCGGTACTAAGGCTCCCGCTTATGCGGATCGCCAAGTACCGGCGGGATTCGAAGCACCTGAGACTGGATTGCGCGGTTTTCCGGTATCCGCCACCGTATCGGTTCAGAGTTTCTCAGTTTACACGGGGATCTCACGGCTAAGCGTCACCGAATACAGGTACATCTCCTTCACGGGGATCCCGGTGATGGTTTCGATGGCCCGTCTGTACAGGGCGAGCTGGGGTGCGTATTTTTCGCGGAGTTCGTGTCCGTCGGGTGAGAAGACCCGGTCGGTTTTGTAGTCTACCAGGACATACCCGTCTTCTTCTTCGAACCAGGCGTCGATCACGCCCTGAACAAGAATATTTTCTCCCTCCGGCCAGTTCTTGTCAATCTCTTTCGCCGGAATATCCAGCACAAATGGGCGCTCGCGCCACAGTCTGCCTGCCAGGGCCGCTTCCCGCATCCGGCTGCCGATGCCGGAATGGAGGAAGGCCAGGATGTCTGCCGGGTCTACGATGTCCTGCTCTCCGGCTTTCAGCTGGCCTTTTTCAGCCATCTTTGAGAGCTGCGTGCGGATGGCTTCCTCTTCTTTCTCTGCCGCCAGGCTGCGGTAGTCCAGGAGCTCCAGCACGTGGTGATAGATTGTTCCCCGTGCGGCGCCTGCCGCTTCCGCGCCGGCGCTGTCTTTCATGAATGCCGGAATGTAGGGGATTATCTCTTCCTCCGGGTACAGCCGTTCGCCGCTCTCTTCCTGCATGGCCTCGATAGAGGCTTTCTTGATCTCTGTGACCGTCATTTTTGCAGGCAGCTCTGCCGCTTCCGCATATGGGTAGCGGAAGTTTTCTTTCTTTTCCAGAAATTCTGTGATTCCGGCGCGGCTGTCCGCGGAGCGCTCCGCTTCCTTCTCCGGAAGATCCGGCGCTTTCTCTGCCTCCCGCATCCCGGAGAGGGACATCTGTATTTCCGCGCGGAGAACTGCCAGCCGGGCAGCGATGTCCGTGTTCCTGAATACCTCTTCCCTGACGTCTTCTGCCGGACGCGCGATCCCTGCCTGCACGTGCCGCATAAAATCGCCTGCCTGCAGGATCCAGTCCAGCGGACAGTGGGCGCCGGCTAACTGCTGATACCCGGAGACCTCTGAGACAGGCGGCATCTGCTCCGTGTTTTTTACGGTCCCTGTCAGGATCAGCTTCTCTTTTGCGCGCGTCATGGCCACATACAGGATCCTCAGCTCCTCACTGAGCATGTCACGGCTGCAGACGGTCCGGATGACCTGCCGCAGCAGAGAGGGCCGGCGGACGCGCAGTTCGCGGTCCACGGCATACAGGCCTGCCCCGAACAGCGGGTGCAGAATCACCGGACTGTTCTGGTCCTGTCTGTTGAACTGTTTTCCCAGTCCGGACACGATGACGACCGGATATTCCAGGCCCTTGCTCTTGTGGATGGTGGTTACCCGGACGATGTCCTCCGTCTCGGAATACAGGCTGACCTCGCCGTCATCCACGGAGTATTTCTGCATCCGCTCGATATACCGGATAAAATTGAACAGCCCGCTGTCGCCGGTTTTTTCATAGGCGGCCGCCTTCTCGACCAGCATCCGCAGGTTTGCCTGCCGCTGCGCGCCGCCCGGCATGGACGAAGCATATTCGCCGAATCCGGTGTCTTCCAGGATTTTCCGGATCAGCTCGTGCACCGCCATCACAGGCGCCTCTTCCCGCCAGTTTTCCAGCAGGCGCAGGATGCGTCCCAGCTTCTCATTTTCCGCGGCAAGGCTGCAGACAGCGTCATACAGCGGCTGATCCGGGCAGGCGGTCCGGATCCGGGCCATCTCCGCGTCTGAGCAGCCGGTCACGGGCGAACGCAGCACGGCGGCGAGCGGAATGTCCCATCTGGGATTGTCAGTGACACGCAGGCAGTCCAGCACCGTGACGACCTCCGGGGCGGAAAAATATCCCTCTCTCGACAGCGTATAGGCGGGTATGCCTTCTTCCTTCAGAACCTGCACGTACGTATCTGCCCAGCCCGCTGCCGAACGCAGGAGAATCACGCAGTCCCGGTACCGCACCGGCCGCATGACGCCGGTTTCCCTGTCATACACCTGCATGGTTCCCATCAGCTCCCGCAGACGTCCTGCCGCAGCGCGTGCCTCTGCTTCTATCCTTTCCTGCTTCTGGCGAAGGACGGGGCCGTCATCGCTCTCGGGCGCGGTCTCCGTGAGGATCACCTCTGTCACATACGATCCGGAAGCGTCGGGATTCGTTTCTGCGGCTGTCTGTCCGGAAGCATCGAAATTCTCTTCTGCGGTTGTCTCTCCGGAAGC
>CAMODP010000045.1 GCA_946611445.1 uncultured Eubacterium sp. | reverse complement strand
CCTGTCACATCCCAACCGGCTTCAGCGGTACACCCGCTCCCGGCGGGCGGCCTCAATGGCCCGCTCGTCGTCCGGGCTCACGCTGCAGCCTCCTTCCGTGAAGTACTCCCGGTACCACAGGAGAAACATATAGACGGTCCAGATATGGCGGGCATAGTCTTCTTTTCCTGCTTTGTGGGCATCCAGGATACGCATGAGCTCATCTGTATGAAAGAATTTCTCCGCGGCTTCGCTCAGAAATTCTTTTTTTACGATTGCATAGTATTTGTCTGTGCGGAGCCAGATGCGGATGGGAACAGGGAAGCCCAGCTTTTTCTTCTCGGCCTGCCGGTCAGAGAGATACCGGTGTGCGGCCTCGCGGAAGCAGACTTTCGTATTCTGGTCTGTGACCTTTTCTGCAAGCGGTATTTTCCTGGCGCATTCCCAGACGCCGCGGTCCAGGAAAGGCACGCGGCTCTCCAGAGAGTGGGCCATGCTCATCTTGTCCGCTTTCAGCAGGATATCGCCGACCAGCCAGAAGTTCAGGTCGATGTACTGCATTTTTTCGGTGTCCTTCAGGTGACGGACTTTGTGATAGAAGGGCCGGGTCAGGTCCGCGGGCGCGGTATCCGTCGTATGCCGGAGCACCTTTTTCCGCTGTTCGACGGTATAGACATTGGCATTGCCGATGAAGCGCTCTTCGACGCTCTGGGCACCGCGCAGCAGGAAACCGCGTCCCTTCGGGTGACCGGGGATCCGGCGGGCCGCAGCAGCCAGGGCGCGGCGCAGACCCTTCGGGAGGCGCTGGTACCGGGCCAGCGACATCGGCTCATGGTAGATAACGTAGCCGCCGAAGAGCTCGTCGGAACCTTCGCCGGACAAAATGACCTTGACCTGCTTTGCCGCTTCGCGGTCCACAAAATACAGGGCCGCAGAGGAGGCGTCCGCGAGCGGCTCATCCATAAAATACTGGATACGCGGCAGCTCGGCCCAGTACTCTTCCGTTGATATGACTTTGCTGTGGTTCTCAATCCCCAGCGTGCGGGACAGCTCCTGCGCATAGGGGATCTCATTGTAGGTCTCGTAGTCAAAGCCTACGGTAAACGTGCGCGCCCCGTGAAAATGGCAGGCAACGTAGCTCGAATCCACGCCGCTGGACAGGAGCGAGGCCACCTCGACATCACTGACCATGTGATAACGGATCGATTCCTGCAGGATTTCATCGATGCGGTCTATCAGATCCTCGTGTCTTTTTTTCGCATGTGCTGCCGTTTGCCCCTGATCCGCCTTGCGGCTTTTCCGGGATGCCGGGATGCCGGATGTATCCGGCGTATCTTCGGGGGTCAGCATCGGGTCAAAATACTGCGTTATAGTCAGTTTCCCTGCCTTCCAGCGCATAAAATGACCGGGCATCAGCTTGAAGACGCCCCTGAAAAACGTCTCGGGAAGGACAGAGTACTCGAAGGACAGATACTGTTCCAGGGCTTCCGTGTTTACCTCGCGCCGGTAACCGGGGTACTCCAGGATACTCTTGATCTCCGACCCGTAGATCAGCTGTCCACCGATCTGCGCGTAATAAAAAGGCTTAATGCCGAACATATCCCTGGCGGCAAACAGCTCCCGCTTCCGGGTATCCCAGATCACAAAGGCAAACATGCCCCGCAGCCGGTCCGGCAGCTGCTCCCCCCACTCCTCATAGCCGTGCAGGAGGACCTCAGTGTCTGATTTATTGGCAAAGGTGTGGCCTTTTGCGAGAAGCTCCTCCCGGAGCTCCCGGTAATTGTAGATCTCACCGTTAAAGGTCAGGACGAGAGAGCGGTCCTCATTGAACATCGGCTGGTCGCCTGTGTTCAGATCGATGATCGCCAGACGCCGGAAGCCCATGGCGATATCTTTATCGATAAAACTGCCGCCTCCGTCCGGCCCCCGGTGGATAATTCGGGTCATCATATCCTCCAGGACAGCGTTCTGGTCATATTCTGTTCCGGTAAAACCGCAGATTCCGCACATAGCAGGCCCCCTTTTTGACTTAACAGCCATTATATAGGAGCTTCCGGGCATGCACAAGGTAGAAAATCTGAGAAGAACAGGGGTGACAGTTTGCTGAAAGTGGGCAAAAGCGGAAAAGCGTGGGACAGATTTGCAAATCTGTTCCGTGTATCCGGCGGCCGATTTGCCTATAATTCAGCATGAGTCAGAAACTGCAATAGCAGGACAGTAAATAGTAAAAAGCCAAAAAACACGCAACTGGAGAGGAGAATCTGAGCATGGCTTCATCAATGGCTAATCTGGGTCATGCAGCCGAGAGGGCTGCCGTTGGTGCTATTATCGACGGACTGATCAGAAATCTGAAGAGCAGAGACAACAAAAGGGATGCGTACAGGAAATTCAATGAGCTGGCAAAGCGGTTCTACGGAGCGGCCTATACGCCTGAAAAACAGAAGGCCGTGGAAGCGGCGATCGATGATCCGGACAATCGCTGGATGAAATTCATCGACAGCATTATCGATGAGATCGATCCGAACTTTGCGAAGATGACCCTGCTGAATCTCGGGTATGAGTCCTTTTTCCGCGGGACAAAGATGATACGCAAAACCCGCGAGAAGTACGACTGCAACATTCCGTGGCTCATCCTCTTTGATCCGACCTCTGCCTGCAATATGCACTGTAAGGGCTGCTGGTCCGGCACATACGGACACAAGCACAATCTGAGCTTCGAGGACATGGACAAGATCGTCACACAGGGCAAGGAGCTCGGCACGCATCTTTACCTGATGACCGGCGGTGAGCCGATGGTCCGCAAAAAAGACATCCTCCGCCTGATAGAGAAGCACCATGACTGCTACTTCGCGGCCTTCTCAAATTCGACGCTGATCGATGAGGACCTGTGCAAGGAGCTGGCCCGCCTGGGCAACATGACATTCTTCCTGTCTATCGAAGGCACGCCGGATACCAACGATGCCCGCCGCGGCGACGGTCATTACGATGCCGTGATGAAGGCCATGGATCTGCTGAAAAAGTACGGTATCCTGTTCGGCACATCCATCTGCTATACGAGAGACAACATTGAGGCGGTCACCAGCGATGATTTCTTCCATCTGCTGGAGGAAAAAGGCGCGAAATTCGGCTTTTACTTCCACTATATGCCCACAGGGCAGAATGCCGTGCCGGAGTTGCTGCCGACGCCCGAGCAGAGGAAATACATGATTGAACGGATCCGCTATGTGCGCTCCGACGAATCCGGCATTTCCTTCTATCCGATGGACTTCCAGAATGACGGTGAGTTCGTGGGCGGCTGCATTGCCGGCGGCAGGAATTACTTCCATATAAATTCCAGCGGCGACGCAGAGCCCTGCGTATTTATTCATTACTCCAACACAAACATCCACGAGAATTCCGTGCTGGAGATGCTGCAGAGCCCGCTGTTCAAGGCGTATCATGAGGGCCAGCCCTTCAACAGGAACCACCTGCGTCCCTGCCCGATGCTGGAAAATCCGCAGCTGCTGCGTGAGATGGTCGAAAAAACAGGCGCGTACCAGACCAATGAGGAGGCGCCGGAATCCGTAGAGCACCTCTGCGCGAAGTGCGATGAGTACGCGAAGAACTGGGCGCCTGTCGCGGAAGAGATCTGGGCTGCCCAGACACACAGACGGCCCAGCTATGAGAACTACACGGCAGAGAAGAGAGAGCACCCGGAGCTGGCTGCCTTTGAACACGCCGACGAAAACGAAACCTGTAAGAAGGCTGTATAAGGAATAAGCCGGCAGGCTGTCTGCGGACAGAAGAATCTCCAAAGCAGGCGACATAAAGCAAAATGAATGACTGAATGAGATTAGCGGAAGAGACTGCGGTCTGCCATACGGATATGGCGGCTGCGGTCTCTGCTTTTTTCAAAGGCGGTGCCGGGAGAGAACTGCGGCTTTCTTTGACGCGCCGGGCGTTATGTGGTACTCTCAAAAAGAATAGTATTTGACAGTTTTCAGTAACGGACGCAGTTTGCGCCGTGGCTTCCTGTCCTTGTCCTGCGGTCGCTTCGCGCGACATCCGCAAGGGTTTCTGCGCTTGCTCCAACGCAGTCCGTCAGACAGGTAATCCCGACGCATACTGCTGTTATTGAACGTGAAACAGGTTTCCCATCGGTAAGTGTTTACAGCTGACATGCTGACCGGGAACAGACACGTGGGCGACTTCAGCGAGTACGTGTCCGAGACCGGTCGAGACTTGGGCGGCCGGGGCATACCTGTCCCGGGCACCTTAGTCGAGCAGGCTCGGACCGGCGCAGCGGAGCCCATCTGGCTGTCCCCGGTCAGCATGTCAGCGTCCGGTTGGTTTCTGAACTGTCAAAATCTATAAAGAGAAATCGCCGGCTCAAAAATGACAGACGAGAAGGAGTTATGTGAGATATGAGTAAACGGACCCGACGCCTTTCTGCGGCAGTATTGGCGGCCTTGATAACTATGACGCTGGCAGGGACAGCGGTATCTGCGGAAGACAGTTCGGTGAACGCCGCAGCGCCCTCGCCGGCACCGGTCCTGCAGGCAACCGCAGTCACCGCGTCATCAGCGGCAGAAGAAAGCGCCGCATCGTCGCCGGCGGACAAAAAAAGCGCCGCAACGCAGTCGGCGGCGAATCAGAAGCCGGCATCTGCAGGCAAGGACGATCCGGCAGCGCCGGCAGAAACCGACGGGAAAAAGATGCCTGCATCTGCTGAAGAGAAAGCGGAGACCGCGGTATCCGGAACAGCCGATAGTGCAGAAACTGCAGTATCCGGGACAGCCGGGGAAACAGCTGCCGCGTCCGGATCGAGTGCGGCCGGCGGTGAGGAAACTTCATCCTCTGCGGCAGAAGAGACAGTCGACACGATCCGGGGCATCGTCGCCATCGATCCGGGCCATCAGGCGCCGTCTGTGGATATGAGCGCCCAGGAGCCGAATGGCCCGGGCTCCGCGGAGATGAAGACCAAAGCCTCTGCCGGCACCACCGGGAGCTTTACGGGTATCGGCGAGTATGAGCTGAACATGGATATATCCCTGCTGCTGCGTGAGGAGCTGGAGAAGCGCGGATATGAGGTCGTGCTGACCAGAGAGAACAATGAGACAGCCATCAGCAATTCGGAACGGGCCATGCTGGCAAATGAATCCGGGGCCGATATATATGTGCGGATCCATGCCAACGGTTCTGATGACCCGTCCGTCAGCGGCGCGCTGACCGTATCTCCCGGTTCCGACAACCCGTATGTGAGCCATCTGGCTGAGAAATCAGCGGAGCTGTCCGCTGACATCCTGAACAGCTACTGCGAGGCGACCGGCTTGTCAAATCTCGGACTGACGTACAGCAACTCCATGACGGGCATCAACTGGAGTGAGATCCCCGTCACGATCCTGGAGATGGGCTACATGACAAATGAACAGGACGATATGCGGATGGCTGACGCGGAATTCCGCGGCATCATGGTGACCGGAATCGCCGACGGCATAGACAAGTGGTTTGCGGATAATCCGTCACCTGCAGCGGGCAGCCCCCGGAAGACGCGAGGCGGCAGGCCTGTCGGCGAAGAAGGAACAAAATCGGATCATGCCGGGCAGGCAGGACAGGATTTCAAGATAACGGCAGAAATGGATAAACTGGCGGAAAAAATCACTGCAGACTATATTGCGCCGGCGGAAGCCGCGGGAGAAGTCTGGGGCGTGTCTGTGATAGACCTGACAGACAGACAGAGATGTACGATCGGCGGTGACCGCCGGATCCGCTCAGCCAGCGTGCTGAAGCTGTTCATCATGGCGGCGACCTACGAACAGATCTACTCATCTGTCCCGGAAGCAGAGCGGGATACTGCCAAAGCAGATGAAGGCTCCAATGCCGGCCTTCTTCAGGCAATGATCACCGTCAGCGACAACACCGCTGCAAACTCTCTCGTAGAGGCGCTCGGCGGCGGAGATTTCGAAGCCGGCCGTCTCCGGCTGAACGAGTGGTGCACAGAGCACGGGTACACCGGCACATCCATGGGCCGCCGCTTCCTTGCCTCATCCTTTACAGAGGACAATTACACGACATCCGACGACTGCGCCCTCCTCCTGGCCTCCATCTACGACGGCACCTGCGTGAGCGCGGCAGCATCCGAACAGATGCAGAACCTTCTGAAAGGCCAGACCCGGCTGAACAAAATCCCGGCCGGCGTCACCGCCTACGGCGCTGTGACAGCCAACAAGACAGGCGAACTCGCAGACCCGACACTCGGCATCGTCGAAAACGACGCCGCCATCATCTGGGGCGCCAAGAAAGACTACGTCCTGTGCACACTCAGCGAAAATCTCGCCGGCAACGGCGAAGCCATCACCCGGATCGTCAGCATCTCCGACCTGGTATACCGCGAACTGAACGGCCAGGCAGGCTGAGGAAGAGGGAAGAGAAAGGAGCAGAGATGAGTGGTAAGAGTTTTTTGTACACGATTATGATTTCTCTGGCTGCAGGAACTGCTGCTTTCCTGGCGGCCGGTCCGGTTTTTGCCTGCACGGAGGTCTATATCGGGCCGGAAGTCAGCGCGGACGGCACTATGATCATTGCGAGATCGAATGATATACAGGGTGTCATGCCGGCGCGCATGACAGTGACAGAGCGGGTGGAGAATGAGCCCGGCAGGACGATGCCGGTCAATGATGCCGGCACCATACAGGAGGAGATCCCTGCCCTGACATACAAGTATACGACAACGCCATGGATGCAGAATGCCATGGACCAGCTGCATGCCCAGAAGGACGCGGCAGCATGCAGCAATGAGTGCGGCGTGACGATCACGATGTCTGTAACGGCTTTTTCAAATGAGAGAGCACTGGATGCAGATCCGCTGATAGAAGACGGACTGACGGAAGATACGGCCGATGACCTGGTCGCCTGTCAGAGCGCGACAGCCAGGGAGGGCGTGGAAACGCTTCTGCGGCTGATCGATCAGTATGGGAGCAATGGCGTGAACATCGCCACGGTCGCTGACCAGAAGGAAGCCTGGTATATAGAGATCTACACTGGCCACCAGTATGCGGCAGTGAAGCTTCCCGCGGATAAGGCTGCGGCATTCGGAAATGAATTCACCATGGAGTATCTGTCAGATTTTTCAGAATGCATCACATCCGAAGAGCTTTTTACCCTTCCTGAGGAAAAGGGGTTCGCAGAGTACGGAGAAAACGGGGAGCTGAATCTCTACAGGACGTATTCGGGAGACCTGATGAGAAGCTCATATTGCCATATGAGGACCTGGAGCGGTCACCGGCTGCTGGCGCCATCCGTATACGGCAGGGATTATGATGAAGAGGAATTCTATCCGCTTTTGTTCGAGCCTGACGAAAAGGTATCCCTTGCGGATGTGCTGTCCGTGATGCGCGACCGCTATGAGGGAACCCCGTACAGCCCCGATGAGACCGGACGGATCGATATGCGCGTGATCGGAACAGACACGGCGAGCAGTGTTCATGTCCTGCAGATCTATCCGGAGCTGCCGCCCCGGCTGAGCGTTGTTACATGGGAAAGCCTCGCTCCGGATGTCTGCGGTGTATTTGTACCCCTCTCGAATTTCTGCACATCTGTCAGTGACGCCTATGGCGCGGATCAGCCCGTGGAAGAAGCCGGCGTGTTTGATTCAGAGCACTATGCCTGGTACGCATTTAAAGAGATCACTACACTCGGTCTGCTGGACCCGGAGGTATACGGGGCGCCGGTAAAAGAATTCTGGAAAGAGGCGGAACAGGGGATGCAGGAGAACATGCCCCGGGTCCTGGAGCAGGCCGACAGGCTGCTTGCGGATGATCCGGACGAGGCCGCCGCTTATGTGACCGCATACTGCAATTCCCTGCAGACCCAGGTCTTTGAAGACGCAAAAGAGATCCTGAATACACAGATATGGTATCTGAATAAGAACGCGAATACGCTGAAGATTGCCCATAATCCGGAGACCGGAGCGATGACCGGTGAGAAAATCGTCTATGACCCGATCCCGATCGATCTTTCGGCCGAGGTTTACAGAGCGATGCCGGAATAAGCCAAAAGGGACTGTCCGAGATCGGGCCGTATGCTTTTCAGGACCTGCAGATGATAGAAGCCTTTGATCTGGACAATGAGTATTTCAAATCTGCGGACGGAGTCCTGTTCAGCGCTGATATGGAAAAACTGATCGCATATCCTGCCGGGAAAAAGGACAAGACCTATGTGGTCCCGGAAGGCGTCAGGACCATAATGCCGCTGGCATTCGGATACAATAAGAATCTGCAGGAGCTGACACTCCCGCAGGGCCTTGAGGGGATCGGACAATACGCGTTCGCAAAATCGACAGGAATAAAACGGCTGGAATTTCCGCCTTCTCTTTCTGTGATCAGCGGCGCGGCTGTCTTCGAACAGCTCGGGACCCGAGAAGAACCTCTCGAACTGGTCTTTAACGGCCTTCCTGTCATCGAAAACGAGAATGCCTTCAGCACGGCTGTTATCCATGCGTTTGTTCCCGCCGGAGAATGGCCGGAGGAGAAGATGCAGACGTACGGGGGAGAGGTGCTGTGGACAGAACAATAGCGGAGGAGACAGGAGGAGACAGGGGTCAGACCCCTGTCTCCTTCCGCCCCCGCCACCTTACGGCTCCGCGAGCAGGCCCTGCGTCAACATCCCGGAAAAACCGTGCTGCCGCAGCGCTTCGTACAGGACGATCGCAACGGAATTGGCCAGATTCAACGAGCGCGTACCGTCCAGCATGGGAATGCGAACCGCAGTATCGATATGGCTGCGGAGAATATCCTCCGGGATCCCGCCGCTTTCCTTGCCGAACATGATAAAGCAGTTTTCAGGGTAAGCCACTTCCGTGTACAGGCGTGCAGCTTTTGTTGAGGCGTAAAAAACCGGCGCATCTCCGTGCTGCCGGACAAAATCCGCATAGTCCAGATAGCGGGTGACCTCCAGTTTCTCCCAGTAATCCATGCCGGCCCGACGGACCGTTTTCTCGTTCAGGCGAAAGCCCAGGGGTTCGATCAGATGAAGAGAGGCGCCGGCAGCCACGCAGGTGCGCCCGATGTTTCCGGTATTGGAAGGTATCTCCGGCTCATGGAGTACTATATTAAAATGCGGCATATGCGGCTCCTTTCCGTGAAAGAGATCTGCGCGATGGCATGCAGCACGCAGTCATGCAGCGCGGCTGGCATTCAGTGCGGCCGGCATTTAGTGCGGTCGGCTTACATCGCGGCTGAATCGTAACGATTATGGCATATTTCGCTGCAATATGCTATACTGCCACTTGAAAATTACAAGCCGGAAAGGGGGAGACAGGGGTCAGACCCCTGTCTCCCCCCCCGGCAGATACAAAGAAATGATTTCAGAAAAGGGAGACACGGGTCTGACCCCTGTCTCCTCCGCACCGGGAGGAAATACCGTGAAGAAATCACACCGCATTCTGGCGCTTGCAGGCATCGTCCTGCTGCTCGCCATGTATGCCTCAACCCTGCTGTTTGCCCTGATGGACAGCCCTTCCGCGAAAGGGCTGTTTATGGCGTCTCTGTTCTGTACCTTTGCGGTGCCGATTCTTCTGTTCGCGATGATACAGACAGCCCGCGCGCTGCGCGGCCGCGGCGCGAAGGACGCGCTACTGCCAGGGGAACAGGCAGAGAAGGGTGGAGACACAGATCTGACCCCTGTCTCCGCGCCGGCGGAGGACCCGGAGAACAATGAAAACGAACCATCGGAGACACAGGTCTGACCCCTGGCTCCGAATGATCCCTGTCTCCGCATAGGCCGCGCAGTTTACCTTCGGTTTAGAAAAAGTTCATTTGCATGAAATTGCATTCCGCCGGAGAAGAGTGTACCATAACAGCGGGCAGAAGCATTTCCGGGAAAGGAGCTTAAGAGCATGAACAGGCTTCGCGAGAAACTGAATCACATGATGGACGGCCGCTACGGCGTTGATGAGCTGGGAAGGTTTATTCTCTGCGCGGCGCTGATTCTGCTGCTGATCTCGGCAGTGATCCGCAACTACGCGCTGTCGATGGTGATCACGGCCATCGCGGTGTATGGACTGGTGCGCACCTTTTCAGGGAACATTGCCCGGCGAAGGGATGAAAACCGCCGCTACCTGGAATTCTGCGAGAGAGTCCGCGACAAAGCCAACGAGATAATCCAGGGGGGAGAACGGCAGCTGAACGATCGCGAGCATGCATATTTCCGCTGCCCGAGATGCCATCAGCTGGTACGGGTGCCCCGCGGCAAGGGGCGCATCATGATCCACTGCCCGAAGTGCGGCACGGATTTTGAAAAAAGGACCTGAGCACCGGAAACCGGTAAAGGAACAGAAACCTGCGCATCCTTAAAAGGAAAAGAGGATCTGAACAGTGTTTGGATACGTAACAATTGACAGGGATGAACTGAAAGGGAAGGATCTGACCCGTTACCGTGCCTATTACTGCGGCGTGTGTCATGACCTTAGGCACGCCTGCGGGCAGCTGTCCCGCATGACCCTGACGTATGATATGACTTTTCTGGCAGTGCTCCTGACAGCGCTCTATAAAGAAGACCAGAAAACAGAAGATGCCCGCTGCCTGCTCCATCCGGCCAGAAAGCAGCCGGTGATCCGGAATGCCTGCACATCCTATGCGGCTGATATGAATATTCTTCTCACATGGCACAATCTGCAGGATGACTGGGAAGACGAACACAGCCTGACAGCCAGGACTGCCGCGCGGGCGCTTCGGTCAGCATACCTGAAGACAGCCGCAAAATATCCGGAGCAGACAAAAGCCATCCGCCGTTACCTGAAAAAGCTTCACGAGGCGGAGCGCAGAAAAGAAGGAGACGTCGAATACGCGGCAGGCCTTACGGGCGAAATGCTATCGGCCATTTTTTCCTGGCGGGAGGATATCTGGCAGAAAGATCTGCGCCGCCTCGGCTTTTACCTGGGCAAATTCATCTATCTGTGCGATGCCTGGGATGACCGCGAAAAGGACGAGAAAAACGGCTGCTACAACCCGTTCCTCTCAGCGCCCCGCACCTACAGCGAGGAAGAAATCGCGCAGATCCTGACGATGATGGCGGCAGAAGCCACGAGAGCATTTGAGAGACTTCCCGTAATAGAAGACGCGGATATCCTGCGGAACATCCTGTACTCCGGAATCTGGGTGAAATACCGGACGAAGAGAAATGCGGACAGCAGCACCGAAAAGAACACAGAAAGCATTGCGGGAAAAAGTACAGAAGGCAGCACAGCAGAGACCGCAGAGAGCAGCATAGAAGAGACTGCAGAGAGAACTACAGAAAAGAACACAGGAAACAATACAGAGAGCGATCCCGAACATGACTGATCCATATAAAGTGCTGGGTGTCTCCAGAGACGCAGGCGACGAAGAAATAAAAAAAGCATACCGCACGCTGAGCCGGAAATACCACCCGGACGCCAATATCAACAATCCGCACAAAGAACAGGCAGAAGAAATGTTCAAGATCGTCCAGCAGGCCTATGAGCAGATTATGGACGAGCGGGAGCGCGGATACAGCGGGGAATTCGGCAGCGGATCCGCCGGCAGCAGCCCGTGGGGCTTCGGAGGCGGGTATGACGGCTTCGGAGGTACAGGCAGTGCGTACGGAGACGACGGATACGCCGGCTACGGCGGAGCCGGCACGTCCGGCAGCAGACGCTACGGACCGGACCTGAGCGAGCCCCATCTGCGGGCAGCCGCAAACTATATCAACACACAGCATTTCCGCGAGGCCATGAATGTACTCGACGGCATCACAGCCAGAACAGGTACGTGGCATTACCTGCGGGCAATGGCAAACGCAGGCCTCGGAAATAATGTCGCTGCCGCCGAAGAAGCCCGGCAGGCAGCGCAGATGGAGCCCGCAAACTACGAATTCCAGAGACTCAGCCAGCAGCTCTCCGGCGGCGGAGACTGGTACGACACCATGGGCCGCGAATACGGCTACGGCGGCAGCCCGTGCGCGCCGGACGTCCGGCGGACACCCCAGTCATCACCCGGCGCCTGCTGCCTGACCATGGCACTGTGCAACTGCTGCCTGTTCCCATACGGGGGCTTCTGCTGCTGCTAGCCGCTGCTGGTCGGGAGGAGCCAGAGAGGAGACAGGGGTCAGACCTGTGTCTCCGGGAAAGACAAAGACGAGGGAGACAGAGGGAGACAGGGGTCAGACCCCTGTCTCCAGGAATGGCAAAGACGATAAACAGAAGAAATGTGGGAGACAGGGGTCTGACCCCTGTCTCCC
>CAMODP010000044.1 GCA_946611445.1 uncultured Eubacterium sp. | reverse complement strand
CTGTCAGTTCTTCTTCGACGAACCTGCTGCCCGCCGGATTCTCCAGATATGCTGTCAGATCGTCTGTATTTTTCATCCGGCGGCTGCCCAGCAAGGAGGACGCCCCCAGCCCGAAGCCGACATACGGGACCCCGGTCCAGTACCCGGTGTTGTGTACACTTTCGTATCCGGGAAGGGCGTAATTGGATATTTCATACCGGTGATAGCCGTATTCCGCCAGGATTTCTTCCGTCATCTCATACATCCGCCTCTCTGTATCTTCATCGGGCAGAGGCTCCGACGGCTTCGCGCCCTCTCCGGCATACTGCGCAAAGAGCGGCGTTCCTTCCTCCAGAATGAGACTGTATGCGGAAATGTGCGCAGGTCCCAGTTCTGCCGCAGAGCGCAGAGAATACTCCCAGCTTTCAGTTGTCTGTCCCGGAATGCCGGACATCAGATCAAGGCTTATGTTTGAAAAACCTGCTGCGCGGGCATACGAAAAGCTGTATGAAATCTGTGACGCGCTGTGAATCCTGCCGAGCGCCCGCAGTTCCCGGTCAAGAAACGACTGGCATCCGAGGCTCAGGCGGTTGATCCCGGCCTTCCGGAAGGACCGGAGCATTTCTTCGGTAACCGTTCCCGGATTTGCCTCAATTGTCACCTCTGCAGGCGGCTCCGTCTGACCGTCTGCCGGCGGCCTGGTCCGGTCTTCCTCCAGGGCAGCCGGCTGGATCCCGAATGATCCGCGCAGGCAGTCCATGATCCTGCAGATCATGTCCGGCTGCAAAACCGTAGGTGTCCCGCCCCCGAGAAAAACCGAGGAAATCCGGTCTGTGCGGCAGCTGCCGGCAAAAGACCTGATTTCCTCCAGAAGTGCTTCGGTATAAGCTTTCCGGAGAGCGGCGTCCGCCGGAAAGCTCAGAAAATCACAGTACAGGCATTTTCGCACGCAGAACGGAATATGGATATAGATCTCCAGCGGTGACTGCATATCCATTATAGAACATACGTTCTGTTTCTGCAATCCCGATTTTTCCACCTTTTCCTCTCCCTCATCTGCCGTATCCTAACGGTCATCCAGCTTCAGTACGCTCATGAAGGCTTTCTGCGGTATCTCTACGCTGCCGAACTGGCGCATGCGCTTTTTTCCTTCTTTCTGTTTTTCAAGAAGTTTTTTCTTACGCGTAATGTCGCCGCCATAGCATTTGGCAAGCACGTCTTTGCGGAGCGCTTTTACGGTCTCGCGGGCTATGATCCGGGAACTCACGGCTGCCTGGATCGGAATATCGAACAGCTGACGCGGGATCTCTTCCTTGAGCTTTTCGCACATTTTGCGGCCGCGGTCGTAGGCGGAACCCTCGAACACGATGAAGGACAGCGCATCTATCTGCTCATGATTCACGAGGATATCCAGCTTCACCAGTTCACTTCTCTGGTAGCCGATCAGTTCATAATCCAGCGACGCATAACCGCGGGAACGGGACTTCAGCGCGTCAAAGAAATCGTAAATGATCTCATTGAGCGGAAGCTCATAGTGAAGTACGGCTCTGGTCTGTTCTACATAGTCCATGCCCTGGTATACGCCGCGGCGCTCTTCACAGAGCTGCATGATGGAGCCGACAAACTCTGTCGTGACCATGATGTCGGCTTTGACAATGGGTTCTTCCATATAGTCGATCTCGGACGGATCCGGCAGATTGGACGGATTGGTCAGGTCGATCACGGTGCCGTCTGTCTTGTGAATCTGATAGATAACGCTGGGCGCGGTGGTTACCAGGTCCAGATTGTATTCTCTCTCCAGCCGTTCCTGGATGATCTCCAGATGGAGCAGGCCCAGGAAACCGCAGCGGAAGCCGAAGCCAAGCGCAGCGGATGTTTCCGGCTCATAGAAAAGGGACGCATCATTCAGCTGCAGCTTTTCCAGGGCTTCCCGGAGATCCTGGTATTTGGCCGCGTCTGCAGGGTACAGGCCGCAGTACACCATGGACTGGACCTTTTTATAGCCGGGAAGCGCTTCTGCGCAGGGCCGGTCATTGTCTGTGACGGTATCGCCCACGCGGGTGTTCGCGACATTCTTGATGCTGGCTGTGATATAGCCTACCATGCCGGCCTCCAGTTCGTCGCAGGGAATGAACTGCCCGGCGCCGAAATAGCCGACTTCCACGACATCCTCCACGGCGCCGGTGGCCATCATGCGGATCTTTGTGCCGCGGCGCACGGTGCCCTCCATGACGCGGACCGATATGATGACGCCTTTGTAAGAATCATAGACCGAGTCAAAGATCAGCGCCTTCAGAGGTGCCTTCGCATCGCCCTGCGGCGCGGGGATTTTCTGCACGATCGCCTCCAGCACCTCGCCCACATTCAGTCCGGTCTTGGCGGAAATCTGCGGCGCGTCCTCGGCCTCAATGCCGATGATATCCTCGATCTCCTCAATCACCCTCTGCGGCTCCGCGCTGGGCAGGTCGATCTTGTTGATCACAGGGAAAATCTCCAGGTCGTGGTCCAGCGCCAGATAGACATTCGCCAGCGTCTGCGCCTCGACGCCCTGGGCGGCATCAACCACGAGCACAGCCCCGTCGCAGGCAGCCAGGCTGCGGGAAACTTCATAATTAAAGTCCACATGGCCAGGCGTATCGATCATGTTCAGGATATACTCCTCCCCGTCCTTCGCGCGGTAAATGATCCGGCAGGCCTGCGCCTTGATCGTGATGCCTCTCTCCCGCTCCAGATCCATATTGTCCAGCACCTGGCTCTGCATCTCCCGGCTGGTCAGCAGACCGGTCTGTTCAATAATCCGGTCCGCCAGCGTGGATTTGCCGTGATCGATATGGGCGATAATACAAAAATTCCTGATCCTGCTCTGTTCTATAACTGACACGCTGTGTCCTCCGTTTTTGCGGCCGCAGCCGGCATTTTATTTCATACATCTGATGGCTTTCTCAGGAAAGCTCTAAAGGATTATATCGGATTTTACTGCCTACTGCAAGTCAGGTTAACGGCATGACCCTGTCCCGCTGCATTATAAAAATGCTATAGCTGTTCAGAGCCAGGCCGCAGACGCGCCTTCAGCGCTTCTGTCTGCGGCTGTTATGGCTCTCGCCATATGGAATTTGCCTGAAAACGCCGCTTACAAGCAAGCTTGACGCTTCGTTTTCATTCAAATTCCGCATGGTTCTGAACAAGTGCAAAATGCCGATTGACAAACCGCCCAAAAAAGGATACTATAATTGAGCGCGTTCAAAAGGGAATTGTGTCAGCCTGTAAAGTCCGCGCACCGATAAAAACTATAAGAGGAGGTGTACAGTTTGGCTAATATTAAATCCGCGAAGAAGAGAATTCTTGTCAACAATAAAAAAGCTGCAAGAAATAAATCCATCCGTTCTGCCGTGAAGACTGCGATCAAGAAAGTTGAAGCAGCCGTCGCAGCCGGAGAGAAGGAAACAGCGGCCGCTGCTCTTGTCAATGCGACTTCTGTCATTGATAAGGCTCAGTCAAAGGGCGTTTACCACAAGAACAACGCTTCCCGCAAGGTTTCCCGCCTGAGCAAAGCTGTCAACGCTCTCAAGTAAGTCAGCTCAAGCGCATATAAAGATTATAAAAAACCATCTGCAGTCGTCGGCAGATGGTTTTTTTATTTCTGATTTTACCGTGCCGCGCCCAGACTGCAGATGGCCAGCTCGACGCTCAGGACATCTCCCAGCCTGCCCGTCTTGACAGCCTCCTCCGCTTCGGTGAGTTCCTCAATAATGGCACGAAGCTGCGGAGAAGTATACTGCCTGCAGAGCGCCCCGTATTTGGAAACCGCAAAGGACGGTATTCCTGCCTTCGCGGCGATCTCCCTGTTCGGAAGGCGGGCGGCCTGCAGCTCTCTGACCAGCAGAATCTGATTGAATTCCCTGGTCAGCAGGTACAGGATCCGCATCGGCGGTTCCTTCAGCGCCAGAAGATCATAATAGAGATGAAGCGCCTTTTTTTCCTGATGCTCCGCGACGGAGCGGACCATTTCAAAGATCTGGCTGGTGACCTGCGGAACACAGACAGCGTCGATGTCTGCCCGCGTAATCACCTCACGGTCCAGTGTGTAGCACAGGAGTTTTTCCAGTTCACTGTCGATATTGGCCATATCTGTCCCGGTCATGGTCAGAAAATGTTCCATATCTCTCCGCGTGATCTTTCGCCCTTCCCGATTCAGCCGCCCCAGAACCCAGCGCATCAGGGTATCGCTGTCCTGCCCGGTGAACTCCGCTGCATGACCGTATTTCTGTACTGCCTTGAACAGTCTGCTGCGCCTGTCCACCTCGTCTTCGGAAAAAATGATGACCACCGTTTCCGGCAGTTCTGCCATATAGTCAGGGAGCTGTCCGGCCTGCCCCTTGAAGAAGCCGCTGTCCTCAACCAGGATCACCCTGCGGTCCGCAAAAAAGGGCATGGTCTCGGCCTGGGAGATGATCTCCTGCTCGTCGGCATTTCTTCCTTCATAATGGTGGAAATTCATCTCCTCCCCTGCCGGCACAAGGGCATCTGTCAGCTTTTTCCGGTACTGGGCCCGCAGATATTTTTCCGGCCCGTACAGCAGGTACACACGCCGGTATTCCTGATTCCTGATGTCTTCCAGAATACTTCTCATCTGTCTGCTTTCTTCTTTTCCGGCAGAACTGTCCGGGACAGCCCGCGGATCATTCTGCTGCCGCTGTATGCCCTGTCATTATACCCTGTGCCGCCGCTTTTGTGAAGCCTCAGGCCGATGAAGTCACGCGAACCTCGGAAGTCATGGAAAGCCATGAAAATGGACAGGCTGCATGAATCCGGCTCAGGCACGCTCCCGCTGCCTCGTCCACGCAGTGGTACTAAACTCCCGCTGCGCGGATCGCTATACCCGCAGGGCACAAGCGTACCAGCGGGACTCGAAGCACCTGAGCCTGGATTATGCAGCCTGTCCATTTTCACTCGATTTGGCGGGCTTTTGCAATTTCCCGCCGTATTCCTCAGCGAAAGGTCCGGACCGAAAACCGTCTCCCGTCGGATTCTATCATCACGGCGCCGTCCCGGTCTGTCCGCAGGACATCTGTCCCGCAGGCCTCCAGCCGTTCCAGGAGTTCGTCATGCGGATGCCCGTACCGGTTTCCGGCCCCGCAGGATATCAGTGCCGCCTCCGGTTTTACGGCGGACAGAAAGGTATCATCCGTAGAAAAGCGTGACCCGTGATGGGCGACCTTCAGGCATGAGACATCAGTCAGATACGGAAGGATATCTGTCTCCCCCTCTCCCTCAAGGTCGCCTGTGAGCAGAGCGGAAAAAGTCCCGTAACAGACCTGGAGGACCAGAGAACCGGCATTCCCTTCCCGGGCGCCGCCCTCCGCCAGCGGGTGGAGAACGCGGATCTCCGCGGATTCGTCGCCCGATTGTTCCCGTCCGGCCGTACGGCCTTCATTTACTGCTATTCTGTCCCCTTCTTTCAGATATCTGACGGGAACATCTGCCCTGACTGCCAGCCGCAGCAATTCTGCTGAGTCGGGGTCATCTGCCATCCACGCCGGCAACAGCAGACAGCCGATATCCGGTCTGCCTCCCTCTGCCGCCATCTGCAGCAGTTCTTCCACCCCGTTTTTGTGGTCATCATCCGGATGGCTGACAAATATCCCGTCTATCCGGCTGATGCCCCGTGATTTCAGATACGGAAGAATCCGGTATCTCCCGGCTTCCCGCACGTCCGAGCTTCCGCCGTCCGACAGAAATACGGCTTCCCGGCCAAACGGCCTGCCGCTGCTGACCGTCAGCACCAGTCCGTCCCCCTGTCCCACGTCGAGCATGGTGAGGGAAAACAGCGGAGGGACGCGGTATGCCAGCGCGGCAATCCCGAAGGCTGCGGCTATAGCTGCGGTGCCCATACAGACAGCTCTGCCGCGTTTCTTCTTTTTGTGTTCTGCCTGCCCGGCGCGCCGCACCAGAATGCAGACAAATCCCAGCAGCAGATAATACAGGAAAACCTGCGAAAGCGAAGGCCGGCCGCATGTCCAGACGGAAAACGGCAGGCGGCGGATCCCGGACGCGGCTTTGTTCAGAAGGCGAATGGCAACTCCTGCAGGAAACAGCACGACATACCCTGCGGCCGGATGAAGCATACCTGCAGCCAGGCCGGCAAACCCGGCAGCCAGCAGGAAGCCCAGCAGCGGAGCCGCGGCCAGACCGGCAGGCAGGCCCAGCAAAGGGATTTCAAAAAAATGCCATGCCGTCAGAGGCAATGTCCCGGCGGTGACAGACAGCCAGATAAAAACCGCCTGCAGAAGCCGTTTTTCCACCTGCCGGCGTCTGCTTCCCTTCAGAAAGAACCTGTCCGGCAGCAGTCCTGTCAGCAGGGGATACAGCACGGCAATGGCAAGAACCGCTGCCGCGGACAGCTGGAACCCTGCGTAAAACAGGTATCCCGGGTTCTCAAGAAGGAGCAGGATGCCTGCCAGCGACAATGCGGAGAGGGAGTCGTACGTCCGCCGGGTGACTTTTGCTCCCAGCAGAACAGCAAACATGATCCACGCGCGCAGGGCGGATACCGGTGATCCGGCAAACACGCAGAATAAACCCATTGCTGCCGCGGCACCTGCGGCCGCAATGGCTGTCAGCCGCAGTCTCTGCCTGCGGAATGGCAGCGCCCGCTGCCCGCGTCCTGCGGTAAATGCTGACAGAATCCGGACCGTCTCTGTGAAAAGCAGGAGCAGCAGCCGGAACACCATCATGCCCAGCAGCGTGATGTGCATGCCGGAAATACTGATGATATGGTATATGGAAGCAGCCTGGTAATCCAGGCGAAGTTCTCCGTCAAGCAGGCTCCTGTCTCCCAGAACTATGGCGGCAAGCACGCCGGCGGATTCTGCCGGCAGCTGGCTGCGAAGCTGCTCCAGAAAGTATTCTCTTGCGGCGCACAGCCTCTCAGGCAGCCCTCTGCCCTCGCCCAGGACCTCCGCCGGACTGCCGCGGGACAGGAAAGCCTGCACCCAGATTTTCCTGCAGGCGTAATACTGCCGGCTGTCGAACTGTCCCGGATTGCCCGGTGTCTCCGTAAACGAGCACTCGCCCTGAAAACGCACGGCAGAGCCGATCCGCAGCAATGCATCCGTCTGGTTATTTCCGTATTCTGTTTTGTCTTCCGATACCGATTCTTTCAGGGAATCCTGAAATGAACTGCTCTCAGATGCCGCGCTGGCGGCAAAAAGAATGAGTTTTGAAAGATAGATCGTTCTGTTTCCGAAGGTGAGATACACCTTATTCAGTGTGTACTGCACTGTTCTTTCACGGATCTGCCTGGAAGCGACTGTCCCGCTTATCTGCGCGGTGATCCCCTGCTCCAGTGCTGCCGCATCCTCCCGGGTCAGGGAAGGCTCGCCGAATATGGGCAGCCCGGCAGTCCGGGCAAGCCAGACTGCCAGCATCAGACCGATCCAGAGCGGCAGCAGCGGCCGTCTGGACATCTGTTTTCCTCCTGTAATTCACTGAACCAGTTCTGTGTTCTTCCTGTACTGCTCGCTCAGATCCAGCGTTCCGCGGAACATGACATCGTTTTTCCCGTCCACAGAAAACTGGACGGTCTCGATATGGCAGCTGTCCGTCAGAGAATTCACAATGGCGTACACAGGAATCTCAGCCTTTACCGTCAGATTCGATGTCTGTATGCCTGTGTCAAAATTCACATGACAGACGCCTTCCTGCGCTATGGCGCTCAGGATATTCGTGTCTGCGGAGAGCACCGGATAATGGCCGGCTTCCTTCGGCCCCTTGATCAGTTCTTCTACAACCGCCTGCTCGATCGGCTCACTGCTGATATAGTACATACGTCTGGATTCCGGCAGCAGGACGGATCCCGTCTCATCCGTAAAATACAGGGTGACCTGCACACTCTGATAAGCATTGATTGTCCTGGCCGCGTTCTCAACGAAGCTTCCGGCATTCATGACGCCTACCTCCGAGCCGGCGGCATTTTTCAGCGGGACATTGTCCACAAGGATCGCCACACTGTCTACGCCGTCAATCTGCAGAAATGTACGCACGAGTCCGCCGCGGCAGAGAACCTCCCTGGAGGCATCCATCGTCGTATAGTTCCCGCTCATGTTCAGGGTCAGGACGGTTCCCGAGAGCTGATGTCCCAGGATCTTTGTGCCTTCCGGAAGGAGGCTCCGGCGCTTATCCTGGTCATTCTCCATCCCCAGCCGGGCGATCATCTCCAGAATCAGACCCTCTGTGTCGATATCCGCCGCTTCCGGCGTAAAGCTGACCTGCTGCAGTTCATTTTCCTCTGTATTCAGATAGTACAGAAAATATCCCGTCACCGGCTCTTCACTCCTGCATCCCGACAGCAGCAGAAGCAGGCACAGAAACAGGGCGGCGGCTGATTTTCCGGCGTATTTATGTGTCATAGCATGTTCTTTCCCGTTCGGATGTTCTGCCATGGATAAACATGGATAAATAAGTACTTCTGGCGTTGTAATCACGCGACGTATGCAAGCGGGATCCGGATGGAGAAGGTTGTGCCCTCGCCAAGCTTGCTGCTCACGCGGATCGCGCCCCTGTGCATCAGGATGGCGCTCTTTGTGATTGCCAGCCCGAGGCCGGTGCCGCCGATCTCGCGGGAGTGGCTCTTGTCTACGCGGTAAAAACGCTCGAAGACATGATCTACGGAATCCTCCGGAATCCCGATGCCGGAATCCGCGATCGTCACATAGAAGTATTTGCGGTCGGCATTGAGCGAGACGCGGACCCAGCCGCCCTCAGGCTTGTTGTACTTGATGGCGTTTTCGATGATATTGGAAAAGGCCAGTGTCAGCTTTGTACTGTCGATCTCGGCGGTGACGGGGCGGAAGCTGTCGAGGATCAGCTCCACATTCTGCCGGTCCCCGATGGGTCGAAGCCTTCTGATAATGCGGTCCAGCAGATCATTGATCCGGACTTCTTCGATGTTCAGATCCGCTGCCCGTCTGTCCATTTTCACGAGGGACAGAAGATCCGTGATGATGCTGTTCTCGCGGTCAATCTCTTCGGAGATATCCGTCATGAACTCTCTGTACTGCTCGACCGGCGCGTCCGGATTCATATTCAGCGCATCCGCCAGCACCTTCATGGAGGCCAGCGGCGTCTTCAGCTCATGCGACACGTTTGAGACAAATTCATCTCTCGAATCATCTATCGCCCGAACCCTGGTCATCATGCGGTTGAAGGAATCTGTGATCAGCTCTGTCTCCAGATAATCCGGAACCGATATTTCCTCGTCCTGGAATCCCTCGGAAATCCCTTCTATCTCTTCTGAAATTTTCTGCAGAGGCTGCACAACCATTCCGGACCACCAGAATCCAAGCACCAGTACCAGAAGCAGGATCACGAGGAGAATGGTGGAGCCTCTCTGCTCCAGAATCACCTTGCTCGCGGCAATCTCTGACGTGGATACACTGATGAGAAGGACCCCCTCCAGAGACGAGCTCTCGGCTTCGCGCCGCCGGATCCGCATGGTCATCTCCAGATACTGGTTTTCCTCATTGTACAGGCTGGTCTCCTTGCCCCGCAGGCAGTCAATGACCTCCCGCGACAGAGAATATTTGCCCGTGTCCAGATTGAAGGTATCCTTGATGACGCGGGACTCACTGTTGATGATCAGGATCCGGCCGCCGTAGATACCCGCCAGCATATCGAACTCGCCGTTGATGACCTCATCATCCGGGTGGGCCAGGTAGTCCTTTTTCAGCAGCTGGTCAATCAGGATGTCGCACTGGTTGCGCACCCGGATCTCCCGCTGGGATAGGGCGCGCGACTCATAGCTCTGCACGACGACCGTCTCCGCGACCAGGGCCGGAACAATGCCCATGACAAACAGAAGCATCATGATGCGGAACCGGATGCTTCTGAAAAAAGGCCATCTTCTGTTCAATCCTTTTGTGTTCTGGTCTGCCACTTTTTACCGTCTTACCGTTTTTTACTGTTTTTCAAAGCTGAACGTCACGCCGTCCATCTCCAGAGTCAGTCTGTTGTCTGTGTCTGTCAGAATCAGGTCATCATCCTTGTCCAGCCGGATGCCGCCCTCGACTTCTTCCCATTTTCCGTTCTTTATGCCGTCCGCGTTTTCAATGCTGGCGCTGCCGTCCGGATTCAGCGTCATGACAAAGGAACCGATCTCTTCCTGCGTCATCTCGATCCCTATATATTCAGCTGATACCGCCGTCCATGTGCCGGTATACTTGCTGTCCGCGTACCTGTCTCCCCCGCAGGCTGTCAGGAACAGACACAGCACGCAGAACAGACACAGGGCTGTCCTGCTGATGATCCTGCCGTTGCTCTTCATATGCGCTCCCCTCCTATTTTCTTTTCCCGGTCACTGCCTTCGGCCTTATTATACCTTATGCGTCCCGCTTTGAAAATGCCCGCCTTCGGTTTTTTCTTGCATTTTGGCGCGCATGCTTATATGATGGTTATATCGAGGGCAGAACGGAGGTGCACAGATGAGTTATCGCGGTGAGCAGAAGATCAAAGGAAAAACTTACGTATACGAAGCCGTAGCAGTCTGGAATCCGGAAAAAAAACGCTCAGAGCAGAAGCGGATCTATATCGGTACCCGGGATCCCGAAACCGGTGATTTTATTCCGAACCGGAAATATGAGCTGCTGGAGCAGGCAGAACAGGAGGGACGTTCCAGAGAAGAAGCCGTACAGGAACTGCTGGCGGCAAAGAGCCGGCGTTCTTCGAAAAAGGATAAAGCAGCGGCTGCGCCTGCGAAAGACGCAGACAGAACCTCTGTCCCGGCGCCGCGGCAGATGACGGCGGCAAAGAAGCGGCCGAATGAAGAAGAAAAACCGATACCGGCAGATAATACGCAGGAGAAAACAGTCTCTGAGACTGCCGGGCAGCAGACAGACGTCCGTACCCGGAAAACCTGTCCCAGCGCCCTGACTGCCGCGGAATACGGACGCAGCTGCGCGCTGCGGCAAATCGCCGAAGGCTGCGGACTCACAGCCATCCTGAAGAATTGCTTCCCTGCTGTCTGGGAAGAGATCCTGGAGTTTACCGTCACAGGTGCAGGACCGCTCCCCCGCATTGATGAAGAAGGCGCGGAAGATTTTTTCCTTGCGTGGACAGAACGATGCGGCGACAAAACATACCGGTCCTTCTATTCCGGCCTCCGTCATTTCTATCCGGACAGCGCGGATGTCCTGGCTGCCGGCTCCCGGGATAATATGCCCGGCTCCGCCAGACAGAACAACACACGGCAGGCAGCCGGCGCAGGCACGCCGCAGATGACGGTCCTGGTCGGCGCGGAATCCGGTCTTCCTGTCTATTACAGGTTTGAAGAAAGCGCCGTTCCGGCCATGCAGGATCTGATCACTGGCTTCGCCTTCCTGAAACCGCTGGATCTCCTGCAGGTATGCTTCTGTTTTCCGGAGTCTCTCTATACCGACCGCGGACTCTATCTCCTCCTGCAGCACGACATACGCTTCATTGTACGGATGCCGCTCTCCGCAATCCCCGCGGCATCGCTGCTGAAAGGCTACGACCCCGAACAGGCCGGAAATGACGCCGAGGTACTCCTGAACGGACGTACCTGCCGGATCCGCTCCGGGAAAACCGTGATCAACGGCCGTCATGTACGCTGCCATCTCTGCTGTGATATACAGAGCCGGCGGCTCGCCCGGGCAAACCTGCTGCATCATATCTGCGCACTGGAAGAAAAAGTGACATCCGGCCGGCTGCAGACGACAGATACCGCCGTCAGAAGGTACCTGACCTTCGAAAAAAAAGCCGGAGAAGGCTGGGTGTGCAGAAGAAAAGAAGAAGTGATACGTGAAGAGCTGAAATACGCCGGGTGCTTCATCCTGCTGTCAAACGGCGTTGAAGACAGCCTGCCCGTCCTGCAGAGCGCCCTCTTCCAGACAGACTTCGCAAAAATCGCCGATCGTCCCGGAACGCTGTCCGACTATATGAGCGCCGATCCTGAACTGCGGGGTGAAGACCCCTGGAACCCCGAAGCAGTCAGCTCCAAAGTGTTCTGTTCTTTCCTGCAGCTCATCCTGCACGCCAGAATCCGGAACCTGCTCCTTTCCAAAGCAGACCCGGCATCTCCGGAAGAATCCGGTCCGGAAAGCCTGCTCGCAGAGCTGGCTGAAATCCGCCGGATCCGCTTCGACGACGGCACAACAGTTGTCACCCGCCTCACAGAGCGGCAGAAGCAGATCTGTGAAGCTCTCAGTGTAGAGATTCATCAAGATTAAGATACGACAGCCGCCCCGGCACTGCCAGACAGCAATACCCATTCGGGAAACGCTCGCG